>NZ_JBOKRY010000059.1:0-14066 GCF_051972595.1 Simiaoa sp.
GACGCGACATCAAGGCGTGATGTTCCGTTCATCGTGGGCGTTCGTGGAGTTTACGACAGCCCTACGTTACGAGCCATGCATTCAATTCATAAATGTGTCGCAAAAGGCGCTCCACATTTATTTCATTGACGGCTGTCGAGTGTGTCCATTGGACGCACGGTATAAAAATAGAACGAAATAACCTCTTGTGTGAGCAAGCTCCCACCGAGGCATTCCGTTCTATTTTTGCATGGCTCGTAACTCTCAATTTACCGTTCCTCTCCCATGAAGAACAGCGCCAGTGTTCCGGGACCGGAATGGGACCCAATGGTAGGTCCGACATAATTGATCAAGAAGCTGTCGATTCCGAACCGCTCCTTCACCAGATCCCTTACCAGTTCTGCAGCCGGAAGATCATCCCCGTGGCTGATAAATACGATATCATTCTGATCACGGTAAGAACCCATTTTCTCTTCCATATAATCCACCAATGCATGCAGGGATTTTTTACGCCCTCTCACCTTACCGATGACAATCAGGTGTCCTTCATCATCCACATGGAGCTTGGGCTTAATACCCGCTAATGTTCCCACGACTGCTGTTGCCCTGCTGACACGTCCTCCGCGGTAGAGGTGATACAGATCATCCACGGTAAATACATGCACCAGATGCAGACGATTATTTTTTACCCACTCTGCCACTTCTTCCAAGGACTTGCCCTGGTCTCTTAAGGTAACTGCCTTATGCACTAACAGCCCCTCTCCCAGAGAGGCACACAGGCTGTCAATAACTATGATCCTGCAATCCGGCTGTTCCTCCATAATCTCTTCCGCTGCTACGCGCATACTGTTATAGGTACCGCTTAATCCGGAAGAAAAGGCGATACACAGGATCTCTTTGTTCTCTTTTAAATAGTTCAGGAAATGATTCTTTGCCTCCTCCGGATTCACCTGGGAAGTGGTGGGCATTTTGCCGCTTCTCATCAGTGCATAGAACTCCTTCTCGGGAAGTTCCTGTCCCTGCCCATATGTCACACCATCCATAATATAACTGAGATTTATGCATCCAAGATCATGTTCTTTCAGATATTCTGCGGGCAGATCTGCTGTACTGTCTGTAACGATTTTAAACATTAATTGCCTCCTGATATTATAAATTTTATGGTTTTTCTTTTGCGCCATTATATCATTGACAGGCAACCTTTTCAATTTCGTCGATAAAAGTGATACATTTTGTCACATTTAATATCCTCATAGATTTCAATACAGACCGCAGTTCATAATTCACATGGGTATAATTTGCATTCGCCACGAACGCCATTGCCAAATCACTTCCGAGCTGAGCTCTCCGCCACGAGCACCGTGAATAATATTGAAGTTCGTCCTAAACTCCATCCGTCCATCGACATACTGCATATGTTCTGTGGCATAAAAAATCCCCCTCTGGGTACATATCATAACTTCATCATGTCTCCTTCGGAGGATTTTATCCTTATAGATTATTTTGTAGTACTTCCGAAGCCACCGTTGCGAATGCCTTCCGCATCATCGTCCTCTGTGATACCGTACTGCATGAAGATCCCCTGGGCGAACCCGGTTCCTGCGGGAACCTCCACGGTCTTGCCTTCATTGGAATCATTCGTGATCTTCATGAAAATATGTCCTTCATTGTCTGAGAAAAAATAATCACTATCAATGATGCCCACCGTATTGTTCATCTGCAGTCTGTATTTAAAGCCCAGTCCGCTTCTTGGGTATATCTGCAATACCCAGTCTTCCTGCATCTCCGCCCGGATACCGGTCGGGATTTTAATAGTCTCTCCGGGTGTCAGTTTAAAAGTAAACGGAGCAAAGAAATCATATCCGGCACTTCCTTTCGTAGCTCTCTTCGGAAGCTTTAGAGCCTCGTACATTTCCTTGATCTGTTCCTCCGTATACTGCGGATATTCCTCCTGCATGGCAGTCAAAAACTGTGAAGGGCTCACAAAATGAAATTTAGCGATTCTATGCATGGTTCTTTTGTCCTTTTCTTATTTTTACAGTATCTGTTTCTCTTAAGTCACTGTGGATCTGTTTTCTTTACGCATAATCTCCGCAGTGCAGTACCACATCTTCCGGATGTTCTCCGGCAAGTGTCTTCTTCACATCAATCACCCGCTGGTTCTTACTGCCTTTCCACAGAAGTTTTACATCTTTTTCTTCTACATGGAACTCTCCGTCCACCACGACATCCACATATTGCATGATCGGCAGATCGTATATGTCCTCCCAACTGTCTCCGGTATACATCCAGATCGTCTTCGTAGGGTATTTTTCTCTGATCTCCTGCATCAGTTCTCTCACATCAGCACGGTTCACGGGATGCATGGGATCTCCGCCGGAAAAGGTGATCCCGGAAATGTATGGCTTCTCCAGCTGCTCAAAAATCTCCTGTTTCGCAGCCTCATCAAATAAAAGTCCACCATCGGGGTCCCAGGTAATGGGATTCTGACAGTCTCTGCAGCAATGGTTACATCCTGCTACCCACAGTACGACCCGCAGTCCATCGCCGTTCAACATATCGTCCCTGGTTATATTATGATATCTCATTTATCTGTCCATCCTGTCTCTACATACTCTTACGTTCTGCGATCTCCGCCATCTTGGCATCATTCAGTCTTGTATCTCCGTGTACTCTGGAGTAAGACAGATAGCCGTTCATACGGTCGATCTTGGTCAGATTGCGGCTGCCACAGACAGGGCATACATCCATTTCCAGTTCCTGATGTCCACAATCATCACAGTATGCAAGC
The DNA here is from genome assembly GCF_051972595.1 of Simiaoa sp. Classification (NCBI taxonomy): domain Bacteria; kingdom Bacillati; phylum Bacillota; class Clostridia; order Lachnospirales; family Lachnospiraceae; genus Simiaoa; species Simiaoa sp. The sequence continues at coordinate 2,771 of NZ_JBOKRY010000059.1, forward strand.
GACAGATTTACACCTTCATAGAAGCCCATATCCATAGCTCTGTGGATCAGTGTCTTGATCGCCTCGGTATTATAATCAATCGGATATTTTACATACTGGATCTTGCCGCCGTTGCTCAGATCCCAGAAACGGTTCTCCAGATCCTGTTTCTGAATGGGGGTAATATCCTCTGTCACATGGCAGTGGAAGCTGTTACTGACATATTCTCTGTCGGAAACGCCCTCAATAATACCGTACTTTTTACGGAACTGCTTTACCTGCAGACCGCACAGATTCTCTGCGGGAGTTCCGTAGATGGCGTACAGGTTGCCGTCCTCTTCCTTGTATTCCGAAATTTTCTGATTGATATGCTCCAGTACTTCCACAGCGAAAGCCCCATCCTCTACCAGGGACTTGCCGTTGTAAAGTTCCTGCAGTTCATTCAGCGCTGTAATACCAAAACTTGCCGTTGCGGATTTCAGTAACGGTTTGATCTTGTCTGTCAGCTTCAGATGTCCTCCCAGGAAACCTCCCTCACAATATGCCAGAGGGTTCGTGGATGCACGCATTTCCCCCAAATAAGCATAGGTACGGATGTGGAGCTGACGGATCAGTTCCAGATAGTAATCCAGCACTTCATAGAAGTCTCTGCTCTCTTTTCTCGCTTTTGCCAGGATCATGGGCAGATGCAGGGATACCGCACCGATATTGAATCTGCCTACGAATACCGGCTGATCCTTATCGTCTGCCGGATGCATGCCGCCTCTCTCATACCAGGGAGACAGAAAAGCTCTGCATCCCATGGGAGATACGATCTTGCCATACTGTTTGTACATGCTTGCCACATAGCCTTTACCGGTCAGGCTCAGCCAGTCGGGATACATGGTCTTGGCAGAGCATTCCACACCGGCTTCGAATACATTTTCCAGCGGCTTACCGGGACCGTGCAGATTCTCATCATATAAAAATACGATCTTCGGGAACAGAACGGGCTTTTTATGATCCTTTTTGCCCTGTCCCTTTCTGCGGACTTCCAGCATGGTAATAGTAGCCATTTGGGCAAATTTACCAGTACCGGTTCCAGCAGTCACGGTAATAAAAGGATAATCGCCACGGCTGCTTGCCACAGTATTAAATTTATATTCCCATCCCTGGAAGCCCTGTTCGAATTCTTTCTTCACATCTGCAAGTGCTTCTCTCTCCGCCACATCTGCGGCTACTCCCAGTCTCTCGTATTTTGCCAGGGCTCTGTTGTAGGATTTTTCAGCATAAGGCTCTAAGATCAGATCCACGCTGGGTACGGTGAATCCGCCGTATTGCTGGCTGGCAGCGCTTAAGACGATATCACCGATGACATCAAATGCCACATCCAGAGTCTTCGGCTCATTATACCAGATGTTGCCCATCTCGAAGCCACCCGTCAGGACATTCTGCACATCAAACAGGCAGCAGTTCATGGTATCTCTTCTGGCAGACATATCATGCACATAAATATAACCGTCACGACATGCCTGGATCTCTTCCGTGGTCAGGAAGAATTTCTGATACAATTCCTTATTCAGCTGATTAAAGATCAGACTGCGCTTAGTAGATACCAGGGCGGAATCCGTGTTGGCATTTTCCTTATCTCCGATGTACATGATGGACTGACTCTTTTTATAGACATCATCCAGCATCCGTACAAAATCCTGCTTATAGTTACGATAATCGCGATAGCTTTTTGCGACGATCGGTTTCACCTGCTCTAAGGCACTTTCTACAATATTGTGCATAATGGGAATGGGAATTTCATCCACTTCCAGTTCGTTTACCTTATCTACCACATACTGGCAGATATTCTCTTTTTCTTCTTTGGTGAATTTCGTCAGGGCGCGGTATGCACTTTTGCCTACTGCACTGATTACCTTCTGTACATTAAAAAGCTCCTTGCTCCCGTCCTTTTTTACGACATAGATCTCCCTGTCCGGTCTGAACTGTTTGCCATAATCTTCATTTTCTTCATGGTCATGTTCAAAATTGCTGCTCATATTTCTCTTCCCTTCATACGATAATGTCCGGAAAATGCCCGGATTCTGCTGTATCCCTCTTACTTACGATAGCGTTAGCAAATACCATATATGGTATTTATCCGCATCAGATAGCAATATATTGTGGGTGCTATTTATCAGTATAAAAAAGAATCCCTGCCTTGTCAACGAGGGATCCTTTAGAAAACTATACAAAAAAGGGAATGAATTTTTGGATACATTTTTATTCCACGGTTCCCGACTGTTCCCGCAAAATATCCGAAAGCCACTGTACATAACGCTTCTGTACTGCTTCCGGCGCTGCGATCCTGGCATCCGGTCCGATTCCCGCAAGCCATCCGAAGAATTGTCCGCTGACTGCCACCTTCGCACGAACCCGGAACGTGGTATCGGAAATAGGGCGGATATCCACCTCTCTGCCGAACCGGTCCAGTACCACACCGATGAGGCGCTTGGGGAACTCCATGGTCACCACGCTCTCCTCCCCGGCGAACATGCCGAAGGTCTGGTTCGTATAGGAGGTCACGTCGATCTGTGAGAACTGTTTTACCCCTTCCCTGGGATTTACCGTCACTTCCACCTGTCCCATTTTATCCACCCGGTAATGCTTGATAACTTCGGCTTCACTGTCGTAGGCTGCCAGATAATAATTTTCATCCCGCCAGATCAGGGCCCAGGGGCTGACGCACTTATCCCCACCGGGTCTGGGCACCAGTTCCTTTTGCAGGTTCCAGTCCAGATAGACGAAGGTGATCTGCCTGTTCTCCTGAATGGCGCGATGAATGGCATCGATGTTATAATAGATGCTCTCATTCTCCGTCTTAATTCTGCCTGCAACATAAACCTGACGCTGTAGCTTTCCGGCATCGTTTTTCCCGGCGATCTGCTCCAGCTTCCTTATCAGATCTCTGGATTTCTTCGTGGTAATGAAGCGGGAGGACTGTACTGCATCTACCAACAGCTTCAATTCCGGGAGTTCAAACTCTCTACTGCCGAGGTAATAGCCGCCTCCCAGTCTGCTCTGCACCTGTACCACATCGTAACCGAAGTCCGTAAGACTCTCCATATCGCTGTAAATGCTCTTCCGTTCTGCATGGATTCCCTGATTCTCCAGGTATTTTATAATATCCGGAGTACTCATTGGATGTTTCTCATCCGTGTTCTCCTGCAGCATTTTAATCAGATATAAAAGCTTTAATTTCTGTCCTGACGATTTTGCCATAGCCCTTATTCTCCGTCAGCGGTCTCCTGCGCCTGTTGCATTTCCTCTTTTTTATTTTTCTTCTTGCGAAGGGTAATTCCCAGGGTAATGGCAACAGCGCCTACTGCCGCAATCACTACCAACACTACAAGATAAGATAAAAATGAATTTAAAAAGCTGACTGCCATATTTTTCTCCTTTATGCCTTTTATGCTTTTCCTAAGGTCTTTACGTGAGATTCTATTTATATAAAGTATACCAACGATACGGCGCAAACGTCAAGTATTCCCCAAAAGAGTCTGCACCGACCATTTTCCTGTTTGCAAAAAGTCTTCCGCCTGCGCCGCAGCTCTCTTGGTGATCTCTCTGTCGTATCCCATAAGTTCAAGCAACCGGATCGCATTTCTGGTGCCAGCCCTCCCGGGTAACAGTTCATAAGGGAAACTGATGTCGCCATCCCGGATCACTTCCTCAAAATGATAATTGTCATAACAGTTTTTCAATAGTTCCGTCATTTCGGTATCGTGTGTCGCGGTAAAACAAAGCACTCCGCTTTCAGACAAATGTATCAATATCTGCGTAGCTGCGGCAATACGCTCCACGGTATTGGTTCCCCGCAGGACCTCATCCACGAAACTAAGCACCGGAGCCGTCCCTGTCTGTGCCGCATCCAGGATCCTTTTAAGGGACCGGATCTCCACAATATAGTAGCTCTCGCCGTTCTGTATACTGTCACGCAGCGCCATGGAAGAAAAGATCCGAAATACCGGAGCATGATAGCTTTCCGCTGTACAGGTATGAATCGTCTGTGCCAGAACGGCATTTACTGCCACCATTTTTAAAAAGGTGGATTTTCCGGAGGCATTAGAACCGGTAAGCAGCACACCTCTGTCTGCCCGGATACTGTTTTTTACAGGATGCGTAAGCAGCGGATGCCATCCGCCTTCCATATGCAGATACGCCTTCTTCGCATCTTCTTCCAGCTGCGGAATACAGTACCCCTCTAAGGATCTGCGGAAGCCTCCCACCGAGATTGCCATATCCAGATAGCCGGTGATACCTAACAATCTGTCCACCTGATCGGTCTTCTGTCTTAATTTCCGAAGCATGTGATTAAACTGCCAGATATCCAGATGCAATATCATCCGCAGATAATCCGCTAGAATATCTAACGGATTCCCGCCGATCTTCCCCTGATTTCCTGCCATCACCCAAAAGGAACCCCGTTTTAATTCCCGCAGGCTTTTCAGCGCCTCGTTTAAATCCTCCAATTCTTTTTTATACACCGGGATCTTCTGTCTGCCCAGTTCCTCACAGACACTAATCATACGCAGCACATAGGAAAAACTTGTAATATACGGTTCAATCACTTTTTTCTCACGAAAGTATGTCAATATATGCACCAGCATACACACCACGATCCCAAGGATCCCTACCGCCGGCTGCACGAATAAAAGTGCGGCAAACAACAGATACAGAAGATTTAAAAGCAATATCTTCCGATTGTTACGCTCTCCCAGATAGTCCAGATTATCCAGATAATCATAGAGAGAGTATTTCCCGAGATACCCCAGTTTTTTCAGTAACAGTTGTACCCGGACCCTGGTAACGTCCTGCTCCAGAAACCATCCGGTCACTTCCTCTAAATGCTCCAGCGTTTCCTTCCCGCAGGAGATATTCCGGAGGGTAAAATACAGGTATTCCTCTCCTGCCGCTGATAATGTCCGGTCGATCCGGCAGAATACCTCATCCATTCCCAGATCGTTCCATGTAATATCATCTAACTGATTCTCTTCCTTATGTCGTTCCAGATAACTGCCAAGCCTTGCAAATCTCTCCAGCGAATATTCCTTCGGCGGTTCTTTTCCGTAATTTACCAAAAGAGATTTCCGGAACATTTTTTCCTCTCTTTTTGCCTGCATAAGCTCTTGTACGATCATGAATAAAAAAAGAAAAAGCAGTACACCTGCAAATACAACAAATTCCATATTTTTTCTCACTTTTCCGGATATAAGAAGGCAGACACCACCCGTGCAGTGCCCGCCCCCATATTCTGATCTTTTTTCTATTTCTTAGGTATCAAACTCTGGAGCTTTTGACCCCGCCTTTTTCTTTATGCGACAATAAAGAATTTTAACAAAAAGATCAGTGATAATACATAGGTAAGGACAGAAACATCCCTTGCCTTACCGGTAAATACCTTGATCACAGTATAGGTGATCAGACCAAGACCGATGGCATGTCCGATGGATCCGGAGATTGGCATGGCGATCATCATCAGCGCCACGGGAAGTGACTGGCAGATGTCATCGAAATCTACATTCTTAAGACCTGCTACCATAAGTACACCCACATAGATCAGTGCGGAAGAGGTAGCTGCCGCAGGAATGATTCCGGCGATGGGTGCAATAAAGATACATGCAAGGAACATGATACCGGTAGTCAGTGCAGTCAGACCCGTACGTCCGCCTGCTTCTACGCCGGATGCAGACTCTACGAATGTGGTAACGGTGGAAGTACCGGTTAAGGAACCTGCCACTGTACCTACCGCATCAGATAAAAGTGCCTGCTTCATATTCGGCATCTTGCCATTCTTATCCAGCATTCCCGCACGGCTTGCGGTTCCTACCAGAGTACCGATGGTATCAAACATATCAATGATACAGAAGGTAATGATCAGAGTGATGGCGGTAAACCAGCCAATCTCTGCAAATCCCCGGAAGTCAAACTTAAACAGTGTGGTGGAAGCCATATCTCCAAAAGCAGGTACGAAGGATGCGGTTGCCAGAGACGCAAAGGGATTGGTTCCCAGGAATATAGCCTCTCCTGCCCAGTAGATGATGCTGGAGATCAGGATACCCAGTAATACAGCACCTTTAACCCCTCTCTGTGCCAGAACAACAATGGCAAACAGACCTACAAACATGGTGACAACGGACAGAACCATTGCGGAATAGCCGGAGCCCATATTGGTCTTGGCCAGTGAAGGTGTCAGTGCACCGAAGAAGTCTCTCATAGCATAGAAAGGTCCGCCGTTCTCGGAATAGACACCTGCATTGGAGCCTACACCGATGTTTAACAGCATCAGACCGATGGCAGGTGCAATACCAAGACGCACGCCCAGAGGAATAGCATCTACGATCTTCTCACGAATGTTCAGTACGGAGAGAACCAGGAAAACGATACCCTCGATCAGGACAATGCACAGAGCAGCCTGGAAGGATGCCACATAGGTCATTCCGGTCAGGGCTACGATATTTGTTACTACGACTGCAAAAAAGCTGTTCAGTCCCATTCCGGGTGCCATGGCAAACGGCTTATTTGCCAGAAATGCCATTACGATGGTACCGATCGCGGATGCAATACAGGTTGCCAGGAAAACACCGTTCCAAAGCTCCGGCATGGTATCCTTGCCGAAACCGGTCAACAGGTTCGGATTCAGGGCTATAATATAAGCCATGGTCATGAATGTGGTCAAGCCGGCAATGATCTCTGTTTTTGCCGTGGTGTTGTTTTCCTTCAGTTTGAAGATTTTTTCTAACATCTTTTCCCTCCTAAGTATTCTGGGAGCTGCACGGGGAACTCCGTTTCTATGTCTTCTGAGTGGTTTGCTTACTCAGTCAACAGTCTTTTTACGATTTTGTCGCACTTGGCATAAATGCGCTCCGGATCCTCTCCTACGTTGAACTCTCCGTTACGGTACAGGATCTTGCCGCCGATCATGGTCATGCAGACATTGGACTTGCTGCCGCTGTAGACCAGATTCTTGGGAATGTTATGTATAGGCTGCATGTTGGGCTGATGCAGATCGATCATGATAAGGTCTGCATATTTGCCCTTTGCCAGAATATCTGCCCGGTTCAGGCGCATTGCCTTAGCACCGTTCACCGTTGCCATCTTCAGTACTTCCATGGCATCCATGCTGGCAGCATCCTTCTCTAACAGCTTGCTTAAGCCGGTGACTAAGAACATCTCACGGAACATATCCAGACAGTTGTTGCTGGCAGGTCCGTCGGTTCCGATCGCCACCGGGATCTTATGACGCACATAATCGGCAATAGGTGCAATGCCGCTGGCTAACTTCGTGTTGGATCCGGGGTTCGTGATCACATACATACGATGTCTGCGGAAAACGTCCAGATCCTGATCTGTCACATGGACACAGTGGAAACCGCCTCCGCCGTAGTCGAACATTCCCAGAGAGTCTAAGAACATGGGCGGCGTCATGCCGTAGCGTGCCTTACACTCTTCCACTTCCTTCTCTGTCTCGGAGATATGGGCATATACCGGTGTCCGGTAATGATGTGCCATTTCCGACACTTTCCGAAGCAGTTCTTTGGAGCAGGTATATTCCGCATGGAAGCCAAGCTGGTAGCTGATCAGGGAATTCTTCTTATTCCATTTTAAGAATTCTTCTTCTACCTGCTTCGGGGAAGAACTGAAATTGTTCAGTCCCGATACCAGTACACAGCGCATGCCCGTATCCAGGCAGGCTTCTGCAATGGTATCCGGAGTCAGATACATATCAAAAATAGATGTCACACCGGAAGTCAGATATTCCAATACCGCCAGTCTGGTCAGGTCATAGATATCCTCTCCGGTCAGTTTTGCCTCTAAAGGAAATACCTGTTTGTTCAGCCACTGGTCTAAGGGCATGTCGTCCGCCATAGAACGTAAGAATGTCATACCGGAATGGGTGTGCGCATTTTTAAATCCGGGCATCAGAAGATTTCCCTTGCAGTCCAGTTCAATGTCCCAGGCAATTCTCGGGAACTGGGATCTGTCCCATTCCTCTGCTAATTCCTTCTGTTCCGCCACATAGGCGATCTTGTCATTTTTTACCCATATTTCACCATAGAAGACTTCTCTGCCGGGCTCCATGGTGAGAATTCGTGCATTGTATAATCTGATATTCATCTGATCGCATCTCCTCCAAATCCATAGGGAAGTAATTCTTTTAATGTGTAGCTTTGATAATCCTGTTCGTTTTTTACCACATAGATCACAAAATCATCCGTGCAAAATTCCTGCATCACCTGTCTGCAGATACCACAGGGATAGGCATATTCCACGGGATCCTCTCCCGCGGTTCCACCGGCAATGGCGATAGCGGTAAACTTCCGCTCTCCTTCACTGACAGCCTTGAAAAAAGCAGTGCGTTCTGCACAATTGGTGGCTCCGTAGGAAGCATTTTCAATATTGCCGCCTAAATATCTGTGTCCGTTCACAGTAAGCAGTGCTGCTCCCACCGTATAGCCGGAATAGGGAGCATAAGCCTGTTTTCTGGCTTCTAATGCCTGTCTGACCAGTTCTGTTTCTTCTGTCTCTGAGATTAAGTTCATCCTTATCTCCTTTTGACTGTCTATACAAATCTCTTCACGGATTCCGTTACCAGCTTCTTGAATCTGGGTGCCGCCATATCCGCAGCTTCCTGCACTTCTTCGTGGTTCAGGGGCTGATCCGTCATTCCGGCCGCCAGGTTACTGATACAGGAAATACCGCAGATACGCATTCCCATGTGATTGGCTGCAATCGCTTCCACTACTGTACTCATACCTACCGCATCACAGCCAAGTGTCCGAAGCATGCGGATTTCTGCCGGAGATTCAAAAGAAGGTCCGGTCAGCTGGGTATAAATCCCCTCCTGCAGATAGATGCCGTTGTCCTTCGCAGTCTCGCGGATGATCTGCTGTAAATCCTTATCATAGACATGGCTCATATCCGGGAAACGAAGACCCAGCTCGTCGATATTGGCACCGATCAGAGGATTGGGTGCAAATACGGAAATGTGATCTCTGATCAGCATCAGATCACCGGCATGAAAAGAAGTGTTCACGCCGCCTGCCGCATTGGTCAGGAACAGGATCTTGGCCCCTAACAGTTTCATCAGTCTGGTGGGAAGTACCACATCCGTCACATCATAGCCTTCATAATAATGCACTCTTCCCTTCATACATACCACCGGGATCTCATCGAGATAACCGAAGATAAATTTACCTGCATGTCCCGGTACGGTGGAGACGGGAAATCCCTCGATCTCGGCATAAGGGATCTCCGTCACCACACGGATCTGTTCCGCATAATCACCTAAGCCCGAACCTAAGACGATTGCCACCTTAGGTACGAAATCTGTCTTTTTTCTCACACATTCATAGCAGTTTTGTAATTTTGCATATACCTGATTCATCTATATCCTCCGTTTTACTGTATTTTCATGCAATTTAGCAAATATTCTTCCTGTTTTTCCGAAAAATAAAGCAAAGTCAACAAAGGTATTATACAAAAGGAATGGGAAAAAAGCAATGGCAACTATTCCGTTCAGCCCGCGCCATTCGTAAAACCGGACTAACGTCCTTATCACTGCTTTCGCAGCTATTTTACTCATTAGCCGGCGCTCAGCCCATCATCTGTCAATCAGTCAAATTCATGCAGGCATGATTTGTCTGATATGCAGATGATGTCTGAACTATTAGATAATAATACACACCATTCCACCATTACTGTCGTTTACGATCTTCTGCATGGTGTCCTGAAGCTTTAACTGGCTCTCCTCGCCAATGGAAGCAACTTTCGTGGTAATGCCGTCATCCACCAGTTGTTCCACCGTCTTACCGAAGATGTTGGTCTCCCAGATGCCCTGTTGTGCTTCCGCCTGATCAATAAACCGGATCAGATCCTGTGCCTGCTGTTCAGTGCCTACGATAGGAGCGATCTCCGTCTCGATATTGGCGCGGATCATATGTATGGACGGGCTGCTTGCCTTGATCCTGACACCGAATTTATTGCCGTGGCGGATCAGTTCCGGCTTCTCCAGTGCAATGTCTTCTCTGTCCGGAGTCACTACCCCATAGCCCTTGATCTTCACCATGGTCAACGCATCCTGTACCTTGGTATATTCTTTTTTCATCCCCGCCAGCTCTTTTAATTTATGTAACAGCTGATACTCATCCTTCACATCTTCCTCCAGCATTCCGGACAACATTTCGTAATAATATTTGTCATCGATTCCTACCTGTACCTGAACGATTCCGCTCGACAGCTGGATTGGGTCCATTTTGCAGCTTCTCACATAATCCCCCTTAAGCTGCACCGGCTGTCCCGCCACATCCCGAATCTTATCATAAGTATTCATCAGTTCCCGGATCTGCTTTAACAGATCCTGTTTTACCACATGATCTGCCGGAAGCATATCCATCCATTTGGGAAAATAAAACTCTACCGCTGTCAGCGGGAATTCATATAAAATTTTCTCCAGGATCCGGTGGATGTCTTCTTTTTTCAGCTGTTCGCAATTTACCGACAGCACAGCAACATCGTATTTGCTGCCGATCTCTTCCGCCACCTGTCTGGTCTCCTCCGAATAAGGTTTCTGACTGTTGACCAGCACTAAAAATGGCTTTCCGGACTTTTTCAGTGCCAGGATTGTCTTCTCTTCCGCTCCGAGATAATTACTTCTGGGGAGTTCTCCGATGCTGCCGTCCGTAGTGATCACCAGACCTATCGTGGAGTGATCCTGCATGACCTTATCCGTGCCGATCTCCGCCGCCTGGGTAAATGGGATTTCTTCCTCCGACCAGGGTGTCTTCACCATGCGCTCCGCATCTTCTTCCATATGTCCCGCCGCGCCGTCGATCATATAGCCCACACAATCGATCAGCCGTACCGACACCTCGACATCATCATTTAATCTCACCTTTGCTGCTTCGCTGGGAATGAACTTCGGTTCCGTGGTGGTGATAGTCTTCCCTCCGGCACTTTGGGGAAGTTCATCCTGTGCCCGCATTCTGGCATGTTCATCCTCCATATAGGGCAGCACCATTTCATCCATAAAGCGCTTGATGAACGTGGATTTTCCCGTCCGCACCGGTCCCAGTACACCTATGTAAATCTCTCCTCCTGTTCTTTGTTGTATATCCCGATACAGATCGTATGTATTCACTGCATAGTCCATAAAAATACCTCCTGCCATTGGTGTTATATGTATATGCAGGATGCATGCAATTATGAATTAACTTGAGAGTTACGCGTGCAATGAGCCGCGCATAGGCATAGTAAAGACAGCGATGGGCGCTTGCGCACAAATCGCTGT
>NZ_JBOKRY010000060.1:0-13518 GCF_051972595.1 Simiaoa sp.
ATTTTCTCGAAAAGTGTTGAAAGACAGGGTGGAGCGAACAGGACGTTCAAGGCATCCGGATGTTGCCATGGATGGCAACTGGAGCCGTGCCCGTACGGATTAGAACCGCTACTCACTTTTCGTCAGAAAATTCCCACCGGGAGACCTTACATCGAGGAAGGATGTCCCGTCCGCCGTAGGCGTTCGTGGGGTTTACGGCAACCCTACGTTACGAGCCATGCATTCAATTCATAAATGTGTCGCAAAGGACGCTCCACATTTATTTCATTGACGGCTGTCGCCGTATATAGTCAAAAACAAAAACAGCGACTTGTGAGCAAGCTCCCAGATCGCTGTTTCCGTTTTGACTATGCATGGCTCGTAACTTTCAATTTACAGCATTCCAAGTGCCGATAGCAACGCACCGATGATAATGCAGAAATCCGAGCAGTTGAATACGATCTTGCGGAACGCCTGCCATTTCACCGGAAAACTTACATAGTCCACCACGTAACCTCTGCGGAGGCGGTCATAGGTATTGCTGAATGCACCGCCAAGTAACAGCGCCAGACCCAGGCGCAGCAAATTGTTGCCTCGATGTCCCAGACTCACAATAAAGACAACGGTCAATATCAGTGTAAACGCCAGTGAAACAACAGCCACCAGACGCCTTTTCTTCTGTCCGGCATTGAGCATCATGCCTTTGTTATGATGCTTGCGGATCAGAAATTTTCCCTTGCAGATTGCTCGTTCGTCCCGTTCGTTCACATGTGACTCTATGTAATTTTTTAAGAAAAAATCTCCCCAGAAAATTCCTGCCAGTATCACAAGACATACCACTGTCATATAATATTCCGCTCCTTTTTCACGCCGTCCGTATTCCCCCTTGAAATCCGCTTATTCGCGCTCTGCTTTCCGATTCTTTATCTTCAGAAACGCCAGAAGTGCCCCATACAATACTCCAGCCACAGGCCATACAACCCAGGTAATGTACCAACGCATCGTCGGCAGGCTGATAGCCAGATAAAGTGCTGTCCAGGCACACCAGTAAATTGCTGTCACATGCTCATACTTCCTGTTGACTGCCTTATTCTCCACAGTATAATCCCCCTCCTGAAGCATTTTCTGAAAACCGCCCCAGATAATACCGGACCACACGAACAGCCATACAGCGATCGCCACTACAATGAGCAAAACATCCGTAGCAAGGATTACCGCATAACCATTATTCCCGAAGAAAATGGATACTACCAGCAAAGGTACCACTCCCAGGATACACAATACCACACCCAGAGTAATGCAGATACGATAGGTTCCCGCAAAGGTCTCTTTCGCTTTTTCCACGATTCCGGACACCCCATATTGCAGTGTCAGCTTTTCTTTTTCCAGATATTCATATTTCTTGTATGGGATTCCGGTGAGAAGAAACACCGCTACCGCAACTACCACCATCAGCAACAGTACGATGAGACCGATTCCTCCCGCAACATTTTCTGTGATTGCTCCTCTTTTGGCAGCTGCCATTCCCAACAGCCACAACAATACAACAGGAGAGAGCACACATAAGGATACTGCCGGAGCAATGCGGGCAGCATATTTTTTCGTAGCTTCCAGAAAAGTATTGGCTTCCTCCACCGTGATCACTTTGCCCTCTGTGATCTCCGGTGTCATTCCATCGGCGAATTCCGTCTCTTCCATTTCATCTTTTAATAAGTAATCCGTAGTAACTCCGAACAGCTGGCTCATACCGACAATGCGTTCCAGATCCGGGATTGAGGCTCCACTCTCCCATTTGGATACGGACTGTCTGGAAATGTCCAGGCGTTCTGCCAGTTCCTCCTGGGACCACCCATATTTCTTACGCAACATTATTATTTTTTCTGACAGGATCATTTTCATTCTCTCCTTCTTTTATTAATGTTTTCTTGTGCACACATAGATCGTCGACATAGAAAAATCATAACAAAAGAGCCGGTTGACAACTACCAAGTGCCCTTGAAATTTTGTCAACCGGCAGTTGCGTTTCCGGATTTTTCTGAAATTTTCAGCAATATTACTGTACTTCACGGATCAGACAGTATTGCTTTAACGGGAAATTCTTCTCCATCACGCCATATACCTTGAATCCGAACTTTTCATAGAATTCCACGTTTTTTGGATTATGTGTTTCGAGGGAGATCATCAGTTTGTGCTTCTGGGCATAGTCAATGGCTTCCTCTAAAAGTTCTGCCGCAATTCCGTGATGTTGCATGGCGGGATCCACTGCCAGATAGATAATATGAAGTCGCTGATTCTGATGCAACTGATCCGTCCAGCTGGAATTGAGATAATCCTCACCCTTCATGAAATTCCGAAATGTCTTTAACGAAGGATCCTCCTTGATCAGATAGGAATCCGTCTGTAAAGCAGCCATGGCCTCCGTAAAATAGAACTGAAATACATTGTATGGCTCCGCTTCATCCGATACCACCAATACACTGTTTAGGTCCGCGCTGTCTGCGAAAATTTCACAGGTCGCATAAAATTCATCCATATCACATTTAAACAGCTCCGGCATCAGATTTTTACGGACTTCCGGATCCGGAATCAACGTCTCGTACAACGGATCATGTGCAAAGCACTGATTCAGCATTTTCTCCACTTTCGGAAGATCTTCCTTCTGCACACGATATAACTTATCACTTTCCATAATTGTATTTACTGTTATCTCCTTATTATGATGATGTCAGTCCCCTGCTTTGTTGCCTGCGGATTGTTCCATGCTCTGCCCTCGCCATCATTATAATTCAAATATCTCTGCCACAGCTTTCTCCATTTGCTGTATGATATTCATCAGACTGACCACAAGCTTGCTGCATGCATGTTCCAGGCTGGCAATTTCTTCCCGGTAGTCCATTTCCTTCATACCGGATTCTGTCAATGCCTCCAATTGTCTTTCTTTTTGGAGAAGCTGTTTGACCGTTCCATATAGATTTTCATGCTCCGGCAGCCTCCCGTAGCCCCATTTCAGGCGATCCTTCGGCTGGTGGAATACATAATCCGTAAAATGCCTATATACCTCTTCATCAAAATTAAAGGCATAGGCATTGTTATCTACCTGATAAAGCTTACGAAGTGCGGAGGAAAGTCTCTGTTCCTTCAGATTTCTCACCGCGCCGCCCAGAAGTCTTAAATTTGTACTGCATATTTCATGAGGATACAACACATTTCCGTACCAGTCAATCCGCACCAGAGCATCCTGCTCCTGTTTGAACCTTGCAAGCAGCTTCTGTTCCAGCGGTCTGGTCTGCCGGAAGAGTTCCTCCGCCTCGTCGTATTTTCCATCTCTAAGCAACTGTTTGTAGTTACGGTTGTATTCCTCTACCGCTTCATATTCTTCCCGGCATCTTCTGAGTGCCCGGTCACTTAAAGCCTCCAGTTCCTCAATTTTTTCAAGCAAAACCCGCTTTTTCTCTCCCAGCTGCCCAGCCACATCAGCGCGGTAGCAGATTTCCCGACACTGTTCCAAGCCCTTGCGAATCCGCTGTGCCACCGGTGAAAACTGTAACGGCACCACTGCCGTTTCATCAAGTGCCAGGATCAGCAGGGAAAACAGCTCGTGATGCAGACGGTATACCTGTTCATCATAAAACTCATCGTTATCAAACTGAGAATGATAGTGGGTCTCCATAAAGCTTCCGCCGGTGAAATCATTTACCATGGACGGTACACCTGCGATCGCCATGGAAAAATCATCCGACCAGGTCTCGATCGGAGATGTCACTGCCGTCTCTTCCGGGTAGGCTATCGTCAGATTCGGCAGATCCGCCAGATATTCCTCCAGGAAACTGACATATTCATAGCAGCTGCGGATCCTCGCTCTGGTACCATGTGCCAGCGCAGGAAGTTCAAAGTTCAGGTCTGCGATCACCTTGCCCACCCATTCGGGATGTGCGGTGAATATCTGCTCATAAGCTCCTGTGGACCAGTCGAAATTGGAATCCACAACTCCCCATTCTTCGGATGCCATGGCACAGATCACAATGGTATTGTTCGGTTGGAAACCACTGTCCTGCAACGCCTTTGCAATACCAAACATCAGAGCGACCGCTGTGTTGTCATCCTGAAATCCGTCAAAATAGGAATCATAGTGTGCAGACAAAAGCACCATGCGGTCAGGATGTTTTCCGGGAATCTTTCCCACAATATTATAAGTCGTGCAGTTCCTTGTCACCCTGGATTCCGCATCAAAGGTGACCGTTATTTCCTCCTGATCACGCAGCAGCTCCAGCAGACCGGCCGCATCCTTTCTGGAAATGGAAAAAGCGGGAGCATCCTCCGGTCCGGCAATATCCTGTGCATTCAGAGCTTCATCGTCGATTTCGCCGTAGCCACCGCTCTGCACTGCGATCAGGGCTGCGGCTCCCTTCAGATGTGCCTGGTATACAGGATAATTGATCCACCACTCATCTCTCTGGTTAATCTCCACCAGTACCAGCTTATCCCTGACATCTTTTCCCTGATAGTCGGTCTCCGTTCCTTTTCCCAGGTACATCATGGAAAATTCCTTAGGACCATCTGTGACAAAGGTTGTCTGATAGGCTCCCAATTCTGCTGACACGGTCTCCCCGGCCGCATTCGTGTAGCTTAACGCTGCCTTATGAAATTCCCAGCCGTCTACCGTCACAGCATCCTTTGTAACCTCAGACAGTCCGATTTTTTTCATTTCTGTCTTCAGCATCTCTCCGGTCTCAAATTCTGCCTTAGAACCCGCCGGACGATACCCCAGTGTCGGATGTGACCGGTATTGTTCCATTCGCTTTGCCAGTTCATACGAATACGGT
This sequence comes from Simiaoa sp., assembly GCF_051972595.1. NCBI lineage: Bacteria > Bacillati > Bacillota > Clostridia > Lachnospirales > Lachnospiraceae > Simiaoa > Simiaoa sp. The sequence goes on from NZ_JBOKRY010000060.1 coordinate 4,803, forward strand.
ATATCCAGATTCTGTAACACCCTTTTCTGTAAAGTCACCCCGTTGTCATGCATATTCTGTCACTCCTGTTTCTATCCTGTCCGTTCTGTCACAGGAACCGTTACTTATTTTTTCACCATCGAATTCATATTTTCTGTAATTTTTTGCAGAATCTCTCTATTTCTCTCTTCCGCTTCCAGTGTCTCACTGGCATGGGCGGATACTTCTTCCGTAGTCGCTGAGATTGTCTGAATAGAATCCACGATCTCCTGGTTGGCTGTTTTCAAAGCTTCTACTATCTGAAGCATCTCTCCCAGATTATCCACGATCATATAACTGCTGTCTTCAATTGCCGTGAAACTGTCCGCCGCACGCATCGTTCCTTCCCTTTGGCTACCGATGCCGTCTATCATCTGGCGGATGACCGTTACCACTTCTCCTATCGCTCCGGATACATTTTGGATCAGCTCTGCGATATTGCCGGTAGCATCCTTTGTCTGGGTGGCCATTCCCGAAATCTCCGTCGCCACTACGGAGAATCCGCGGCCGGCTTCACCGGCTCTGGCTGCCTCTATGCTGGCGTTCAACGCAAGAAGGCTGGTCTGATTAGCTATTTTGCTGATGATTTCCACGATGGAATGCATCTCCTGCATATAATGATCCAGCTTTTCCAGCTTCTGTGCTGCCAGCTCACTGTTCCTTGCAGAATCCTCTGCCTGCTCCTTCAGACCTGTCATCTCTTCTTTTCCGGCATCCAGTATTTCTATCGTATGTTCCATGTTATTTCCGATCGTCTCTGCCACTTCACCTACGGTATTTACTTTTTCCTGAATAGCCTCCGTCTGGGCCGTCTGCTGCTGAATCGCCGCGGCAGACTCACCGGAACCTGCAGATACCTCCTCCATAGCTGTTTTTGTACTGTCAAAAGCAGTTTCCAGTTTATTCAATTCCGCTGTGATATCCGCTACTGAAGTCTCCATCCGGCTACTCATTTCCATGACCTCACGTAAGGTTGCTTCCGTGCGGTCCTGCGCAGCAGTAATGCTCTCTATATTTTCACTAGTGTTCTTCTGGTTGGATATCGTAGCATAGATGGATGTAAAGCACAGCAGAACCATTACAGAAATCTGTATAAATCCTGCGTCCTGCCCCAGATAGCCAAATCCCCCTTGTGTAGCTCCCAGGAGCACCACCAGGACATTCTCTATCAACGTCCCCACATTAATAAGCGCAAATGCCTTGACATCATGATAAGGCATGACTGCAAACATCATGGGAATTACAAATGCATACACCATATTGCACTGTGCTGTAAAAAGCAGTACCGTATAAAACAGTGCAAATCCGATCATTGACAGATGTTTTATAGCTTTGGTCGCATGATCCCTCTTCCAACAAATAAATTCTGCCAAAACCGGTATGATTCCAAGAAGCATTAGCACTACCAATACCGGAGCCGATACTGTGCGCTCAACGAATCCGATCACGCTAATAAAAAGCATACATGCATTGATCACGCCATGGGCTATCATGGCCACCCGGTTACTTCGTTCCAACTCTTTCATTTGCATTCTCCTTCTCTCCCGTCTGATATATTCATTCCATACATCTCTTATATTGTAATTCATGATGGTATCCCCGTCAATAAACCACACGAAAATGCAGTCCGGTTTTCTATAAAAACCGGACTGCATTTTCTGTCATTTATATGTTATCTCCCTGCCGGACAGCTTCCGGCACCCTCTTTATACCTTGAAAACATCCAGTACCTTTTCCAACTTGTCCGCTAATGCCAGCAGGTTCTCAGAAGAATTCATCAGTTCTGTCATGGTACCACTCATGTCATGAGCCGCCTGCATGGTGCTGTCTGCGGATGCTGCATTCTGTTCGGAGATTGCCGACAGTCCTTCTACCACATCGCGGATCGCACTTCCGGACTGTCCTAAGACATCCATCTTCTCCCGGATACCGCCGATATGCTGCAGGGAATTCTCCACACCATCCGCTACTGCCGCAGTCTTCACACCGGTCTCTTCTAACTTGCTCTGCTGATGATTCATGTTGGCTTCCACTTCGCCCATGATCTCCACCATTCTGCCGGAAGACTCCATGATATTTTTGATGATCTGTTCAATCTCAGTTGCGGAGCGCTTGGACTGGTCAGCCAGCTTACTGATCTGCTCTGCCACCACTGCGAAGCCTCTTCCCGCTTCCCCGGCTCTGGCTGCTTCAATGCTGGCATTCAATGACAGCAGGTCTGTCTCGTCCGCAATATCCTGAATCATGGAAACTGCCTTCGTGATATTCTGAATTGCTCCGTTCATATCCTTAATCTGTTCCGCTACCCGCAGGACAGATTCTTTGGTGCTCTCGTTGGAGTTGTTCAGTTCCTTCATGATCTCTTCGGAAGCTTTCTCCGCTTCTGCCATCCTGCCGGCATAATCCGTCAGAGAATTCACTTTGTCGGAGATATACTCGATTTGTTCACCGATACGTACCACGTTCGTATTGGCATCCGTTGTTTCGTCCGCCTGGTTCCTGGCACCTTCAGATATCTCCCCTACTGCCTGATATACGTCGTTGACAGATTCCTGGGTATCCTGCGCTATCTTGATCAGTTTGTTGGAAGATACCGTCAGATTATCCGCGGAATCCTTGATATCCGTCACAATGGTGCGCAGCGTCTTCTGCAATTTCACAGAGATCCGGTAGACATCTCCCAATTCGTCCTTTCTTCGGCACTGCTTTTCATCCGGTTCTGCATCCAGTTCTCCGTTCACGATCCTGCCCAGGAAATGCTTGGTCTTCTTCATGGTTTTCACCATGCTTCGGGATAATACGCTTACCAGCACTGCCGCCACAAGAACGCATGCCACAGCGATCAGGATAATATCCTTCACCTGCGTATGAATCGTGTCCTGTACCCCCTGCACCGGTGTTGCCACCTCAATGGCACCGATCACAGAACCATCGGAGTTGATCAGCGGTTGATAATACACATAGTAATCCACTTCGGAGATGTCGCAATCCTTAAGGAATAGCGGTTCTCCCGTCTGGACCTGCTCGTAGATCTCCGTCTCCAGACCTGTACCGTTGATGCGTCCTCCCTCCGGTTTCGTCAGCGTTGTGATCAGACGCATATTCCCGTACAGGAAAGACACCTGGAATCCCGTCTTCTCCTGCAATCCGTCGATCAGCTGCGTATCTCCGGAGATTGCTACGCCACCCTTTCGCACCTTGCCTCCCTTATCTCTGGTGTAATCACCTTCATACAGATTGGTGTAAGTCTCGTCCACGCTGACGCCTACGATCTGCAATGCTTTCTCAATCTGTTCCTCGATGCCTGCTTCCAAAGCTCTGGAGCCCACGGTCGCCACCAGTGCACACACAATGATCATCGGCAGAAGGCTCAACGCCAGTATCTTTTTGGAGATTGTAAAAAATGGCTTTTTCTTCCCTTTTACTTCCGTTTTCTTGTTCTCTGTCTTCTTCATACTTACCACATCTGCCTTTCTGTAAAAGACTTAGTCACATTCGGTTCATCTCGAAAACGTTTAAGTATTTTTTCGGTAAAATCATTGTATCATTTTCCATATAGTAATACAATTCGACAAAATTACAAGTATTTTGCTGTCAGATTTGGTCATTTTTCCTCAACGTTAAGTAAAAACATCTTTTTTATTTACGAAACCGTTAAGTTTTTCTGTTTCCAGACAGGCATGCGCAGTATCTTCATCAATAGCGGAATGATCATGATAAACCATACAATAGGCTCTGCCGCGATGACACCCGGGTATCCGAACATAGGAACCAGCGTCGCTGCAATCACAATTTTCCCTATCATTTCCAGCGAGCTGGAGATCAGCGGTACGATCCGCTCTCCCAGTCCCTGCATGGAGTTTCTCACAATACAGATTACTGCTGTCACATAATAGAACAGTGTATCTATCTTCAGATATAATGTGGCATTGTAGATCACTTCCGGATTTTTGCTGCCGGTAACCAGCCATACCAGCCAGTCACCGATAGTATAAGCGGTCACAATGTTAAGCGTACACCAGATGCAGGTATAACCGGTTGCCAACAGGATTCCTCTGCGGATCCGGTCGATTTTACCGGCTCCCAGATTTTGTCCGCAATAAGTCGCCATCGTCTGACCGAAAACGCTGAACATGATCATGAAGATCTCGGAGATCTTGCGGGCTGCCGTATGGGCAATGATAATATTCTGTCCCAACTTGTTGATAGAAGTCTGCAATGTCAGTGTACCGATATTGACCAGAGAACTCATGAAGCCCATAGAAAGACCGGAACTTAACATGTTGCGGAGCATTCCGGCATCCTGCAGCTTCAGATCATCCACACGTATCCGCAGAATTTCATACTTTTTCCACAGATAGACCGCACACACCACCACAGCGATCAGCTGCGACAGCACAGTAGCAACTGCGGCACCCAGCACTCCCATATGCAGCACCACGATCAGAAGCAGATCTCCTCCGATATTCAGCACCACCGACACCGCCAGCACGATCAGCGGGGTCACAGTATCTCCGATCGCTCTTAGGGTCGCGGATAATACATCATATAATAAAGTAATAACAAGCCCCGCTATGATCACGGATACATACTGTGTTGCTGTATTCAGCAGATTTTCCGGCACATTCAGGAATCTGAGGATCGGCTGCAAAAATACAAGCCCTCCAATCGTCAGTACCACAGCCGCCAATAGGCCAAGCACCAGAGAACTGCCTAATGATCTACGCAATCTGTCCATATCCTTCGCTCCGAAGCACTGTGCCGAAATAATAGCGAATCCATTACACATTCCCATCAGGAACTGTACGATCAGATTGCTCAGCGTCGTCGTAGCCCCCACAGCCGCCAGAGCATTATCTCCCAGAAAAGTACCTACAATGCGGGTATCTGCCAGGCTGTAAGTAAGTTGTAATAAATTAGCTAAAAAAATAGGAAGGGCAAACGTCAGTATCAAAACTGACGGTCTGCCCTTTGTAAGATCTTTCATATAGTTCCTCACTTCTATACTTCCGGAAAAAATATGGATTTTCCCCGCTTGATAGGGCTACAGAACTTTTTTAAAACTTTTTCTTGGCATTGTCAAGGTATTTCTTGGTCTCAGCCACAACCACACCATTTAATGCCAGCAATGCGATCAGGTTCGGGATCGCCATCAGACCGTTGAAGATATCTGCGATGGTCCATACTGCCTTAACAGTCATATAGGGTCCGATAAATACGCAGGCAATGTAGATCCAACGGTATACTTTGATTGCCTTCGGCTTCTGACCGATCAGATATTCCAGGCATCTCTCGCTGTAGTAATCCCATCCGAGGATCGTGGTAAATGCAAAGAATACCAGGCATACCATCAGAATAAAGGATGCGATGGAACTGTTGAAAGGAAGCCCCTGCTGGAAAGCTCTGGTGGTAACATCCACGCCGTCCAGACCTACGTTCCAGGAATCGGTAATTACAATCGTAAGACCGGTCATGGTACAAATGATCAGGGTATCGATAATGGTACCCATCATGGAGATCAGACCCTGCGTGGCAGGAGAATCGTTCTGCGCTGCAGCCGCTGCGATAGGTGCACTACCGATACCGGCTTCGTTGGAGAAAATACCTCTCGCAATACCCTTCTGCATTGCCATGATAACCGCTCCCAAAGCACCGCCGGCTACGGCACGCATACCAAACGCACTCTGTACGATGGTTACGATAGCTGCCGGAATGGCAGTTACATTAAAGATCAGTACTAACAGACAGGCTACTACATAAGTCACTGCCATAAAAGGAACGATGACCTGTGCCACAGTGGAGATACGCTTTAATCCACCGATAACAACCAGTGCCACGCAGATGGTCAAAAGGATTCCGGAGATCACCACACTCCAGGAATAGTCCATGCCGAAGAGCTGTACGGTATGTGCATTGTTCGCATCGAAGAAATTATGTACCGCACTGGTGATACCGTTGATCTGGGTAAAGGTTCCGATACCGAACAATCCTACGCATACACCCATAAAAGCGAATATCTTCGCCAGCCATTTCCAGTTCTTGCCCATACCGTTCTCGATATAGTAGAAGGGGCCACCGATGATATGTCCGTCCTCTGCTACCACACGATACTTCACCGCCAGCAGGCACTCGGAATACTTCGTAGCCGTACCTACCAGCGCAGCGATCCACATCCAGAACAAAGCTCCGGGACCACCTGCTACAATAGCTGTTGCCACACCAACGATATTACCGGTTCCGATGGTAGCGGACAATGCCGTACACAGTGCCGCAAAGCTGGATACTTCGCCGTCTTCGCCCGACTTTTCATTGGCAATTAAGTGTTTGATTGCATGGGGAAGCTTCGTGATCTGCAAAAAACGAAGTCTGGCTGTGAGAAAAAGGCCGGTAGCCAGAATGAGGACGATCAGGGGGATGCCCCAGACGAAATCATCCACTGTGGTCAGAAAGTTACTAATCATGTCTAACATATTCCCTCTCCTTCCGTCACCTCTTGTGACGTCCTATCGTAGATTGATTTCTTCCGAAGAGAATGGGAATAAGCATATAGATGCTCTGTCCTTTTGCCTGAGAGATTGGCAGCTTTACTGCCGTACACCTTCGGCGCCTTCTATACGGAAATATGAAAATCGCTTTCCGTGGAAGGACTCTCCAGAGTAAATCTTTACCGCGCTAAAGCGGCAACAAAATCACAATAGCATACTTTTTCACCCATTGCAACGTTTTTTTATTTTTAGACATTGATCTTTGGACATTGATCCGTGAATGGTTCCGATCATTGATCATTGACACTTACATTTTAAATATATGATCTGACCAACACAGACATTGACTTTTATGGTACCTGATTACTATAATATAATTCATATGAATACTAACACGAACAATCACAAAACTTCATATTCCATTACACGTGGACTGTTTTTCCTGATCATGTGTTCTGTGATTTTTACGGTACTGTATTATAGTCTGCCCAGACAGAACCGTGAGCCGGCAATATCGGATTATGCTGACTTTTCAGAAGGCTGGACCACCTCCGATGGAAGCCCCGTTGATTTTTCCCATATCAGCGGCACCTGCACAGTGACCAAGAAGCTTCCTGCGCTGACTCACGACATGACCCTTTTCTTTTTTTATAAAAGTTCCAATGTCACGATCCTGATAGACGGCCGGCAGATCTATGAGACCATGCAGCCGGAGGGAGTTTTCTTCGGCAAGACACCGGGAGCCTCTTATGTCTCTCTGCCGATCTACCGGGAAGATTCCGGGCGTACGCTCACCCTGGTGATCGATAATCCTTACGGAGACGGCAGTGGCAAGATCAATGATATGTATCTGGGACGTAGTGAAGATATCCTGATAAGCCGCATCCGCGACAAAGCACCCGGATTCGGTATCAGTTTCCTGATCGCCCATCTTGGTCTGGCATTTATCCTGTTTTATCTGCCATTACACAAGAAGCACATCATCGGCAGTGAGATGCTTTATCTGGGATTGTTTTCCCTGAATATCGGTATCTTCATGTTGGCAGATAACCGTATGCTGCAGCTGATCCTGCGTAATAGCCATATTTATCATACAATTGCGGAACTTTTTATGATGCTGATCACCATTCCACTGTTTCTGTACCTTGGCAAAATGTATACAGAGTACTCCCCTGTGATGGTACAGACAGTATGCCTGATCAGTGTCATGGATTTCAGTATACGTTTTTGCCTGAATCTGACCGGTCGCAAGGACTTCCATGAAAGTCTTCGTCTGACCCATATTACTTTTAGCATTCTGATCGCGCTTGTTATCTACGCCATCGGCAAGGGATTTTATCAGAATCAAAAGCAGCATCTGAAGCACAATCTATATCATAACCTTGGAATTCTGTGTCTGTGCTTTGGCGTTCTACTGGATATCCTGCTGCTATGGTTCGGCAGTGTTCGCGAGACCAGCTTCTTCACACGAATCGGTGTGCTTATGTTCCTGATCATGGAAGCAGTCCAGGTTACCCTGCGTCTCATGACCAACTATCAGGAAGGAGTTCGTATGCAGCTGCTCAGCCGCCTGGCTTATCGCGACGGCCTGACCGACCTGCTGAACCGTACTTCCTATATGGAAGAATTGAAAAGACTGGACGCATCCCATAATTTTCATGTGTTGCTGGCACTGTACGATGTGAATAACCTCAAATATGTGAACGACACCTACGGTCACCAAAGCGGTGATGAAATGATCCGCCGGGTAGCGGATACTCTGTCGGCACATCTCGGTTCCTTAGGAAAATGTTACCGGATCGGCGGAGATGAATTCGTATTTCTGTCAACCGCAGCCGATTCTGAAAAAGAATTTCTCAAGCTGCAAAAAGATTTCGAAGCGTCTCTGGGAGTTCTGAAGCTCCCGGACGGTTCCGAGCATCACATTACCGTCGCTATGGGCTATTCCGTATTGACCCATAACATGCCCCATTCCATGAACGATGTGATCCGGGAGGCCGATGCCAAAATGTATGAGGCGAAACGACGAATGAAAACAGAAAATCGATCATAAGCGTTGCAGATCTTATTTCATTTTGTAATGTAACGCGAGCAATGAGCCGCGCATAGGCATAGTGAGGACAGCGATGGGCGCTAGCGCACAAATCGCTGTCTTTACTTTATGGGCTTTAGCCTGTTGAGTGCATCGGAGTTTCTCCAAACGGAGAAATGGA
>NZ_JBOKRY010000061.1:0-13488 GCF_051972595.1 Simiaoa sp.
ATGTGTCGCAAAGGACGCTCCACATTTATTTCATTGACGGCTGTCGCCGTATAAAAATAGAACGAAATAACCTCTTGTGTGAGCAAGCTCCCACCGAGGTATTCCGTTCTATTTTTGCATGGCTCGTAACTTTCAATTTAGTACTCTTCCGCAATATCAATCTCTTCCTGCTCTGCAGCTGTCGTGTCTGCGGAGTAGGGGGTTCTGTGGAGGTATGCCAGCCAGTAACCGCAGCCGACAATCCCGGCGCCACCCACGATGTTGCCCAGGGTAATGGGCAGGAGGGCTTTTACGAGGAAATTGAACCAGGTCAGGCTCTCTGCGGTAATGCCGTAGACCTGCGCCGTCAGCAGACCGCACACGCCAAAATACATATCCGCAATACTATGTTCAAAACCACATAACACGAACAGCATCACAGGCCAGTAACTGGTCAGAAGCTTGCCGGAGACCCTCTTTGCCGCAAAAGACATCCATACCGCAATACACACCAGAATATTGCACAGAATGCCTCGCACGAAAACCTCTCCCACGCTTAAATTCGTCCGGGCTGCAGCAGCATTGACTATTGCCTGTGCAAGCTGCTCTCCGAAGAGATCCGGTGTCCGTCCCACTACTACCAACACCGCTACAAACGCAGCGCCGATAAAGTTGCCGATATAGACAAACAGCCAGTTTTTCAACATTTTCCATACGGTAACTTTCTTCTCCAATACAGCCAGTATGATCAGGTTATTACCGGTGAAAAGTTCACTGCCCGCTACAAGTACCATAGCCATACCTGCCGGGAATACCGCAGCGCCCACCAACTTTGCCACCGATGCTATGCCGATGGTGCTGGATGCCGTCGTGGATGCAATCCCCGCAAAGCCGATGAACATACCGGCAAAGAATCCCAATAAAATTGTCTTGAAGATCGACAGATTTACTTTATGGATTCCGACTTCTATATAGTTTCTTGCAATTTCCAATGGTGAATGCATAAATAGAGTCCTCCTGATTTTCCGAAACCGACTCGCAAATGTAAGATCGGCTTTCCATAATTTCTGCATATTTATGAATAGTTACATCTTGCCATATTTCAATTACACTTGCAAGTAAATCTGAAAATATCAGAAAAGAGTATGCCCTCTCTTGATTTTCGTACGTTAATTTGATATAGTGTTTGAAGAATAAACAGACATCTTCCGACTTTGTCTTACTAGTTGTTTACAGTAAATAACAGAATCGAGGAAACCTATATGAGTACTCTTACCTTTGGTTTTATCGGTCTGGGGCTGATCGGCGGTTCCATCGCCCGGGCGATTCGTCAGAATCTTCCCCAGTCTCAGATCATTGCATACGATATTAACGCAGACACCTTAAGAGAAGCTTCCCAGTGCGGCGTAGCCAATACAGTCACCACGAAAATCGATGCTTCTTTCTCCACGTGCGATTATCTCTTCCTCTGTGCTCCTGTGCAGAAAAATGACGAGAATCTCTCCGCTGTAAAAGAAATTCTCTCACCGAAGACCCTGCTCACCGATGTAGGAAGTGTAAAGAGTGAAATCCATAGGGAGATCAAAAAAGCCGGTCTGGAAGGACAGTTTATCGGCGGTCATCCCATGGCGGGAAGTGACCGGGTGGGCTTTATTAATTCCAAAGCCGTCCTTTTGGAGAATGCCTACTACATTCTCACCCCCACAGATTCCGTTCCGGAGAATAAGGTCACGGATTATAAAAATCTGGTACAGCAGTTAGGAGCTATTCCCCTGATCCTGGATCCGGCACAGCATGATTACGTCACTGCTGCAGTCAGTCACCTGCCCCATATCATTGCAGCCTCTCTGGTAAATCTGGTGCGGGACAAAGATTCTGCCGACGGGCTGATGAAAATGATCGCTGCCGGAGGCTTCAAGGATATTACAAGAATTGCCTCCTCTTCCGCTGCGGTATGGCAACAGATCTGTCTGACAAATACAGAAAATATTTCGACACTTTTGTCTTCCTACATTGCTTCCCTCCAGGGAATCCAACAGGAACTCAATGCCAAACGCGGTGATGATCTGTACGAACTGTTCGACAGTGCCAGAATCTACCGTGATTCCTTCATCAATACCGCCAGCGGTCCCCTGAAGAGTTCCTATGCCATTACCATTGACATTGCCGATGAACCCGGTGAGATCGCTGCTGTGGCTACGATTCTTGCCCTGAAAAATATCAGTATCAAGAACATCGGTATCGTCCATAACCGAGAGTACGAGGGCGGCGTGCTGCGCATTGAATTCTATCAGGAAGAGGCCATCGTTAGATCCACGAAGATTCTTCGCGAAAAGGGCTACAGCCTGCACAACAAGAACTAGAAACCCGACTTCTTTTTCCTTCGCCGCACCATTTTCTCCACGCAGACACATACGAGCAGTCCGAACGCACCGCCGCAGGTGTCCAGCACCACATCGGCAAAACACCCATAGCGTCCCGGAATGAACAGTTGGTGGAATTCATCCGCTCCGGCGGAGACAAGCACCCAGCATACGATCAAAAGATACAGCTTTCGTCCTCTCTCCTTCCAGGGTCTCCACACGCCGTACAATAACACTCCCATGCAGGCATACTCAGAAAAATGGGCCAGTTTACGGATAGGATGTTCAAAATAAGCCGCCATACTGTCGAGGACATTCTGCGTCCAGTGTTTCCCTGAGATAGCATTCAGAAGCTCTGCACATTTTTCCGAGATCATAGCACTCAGCGAGCCGGATTCCTCACCATCCTGACCGGAAAACACAAAAATGAGCCGATATAACAATACAAGTAAAATAGCAGCCATTACACTGACTGCCATTTTACGTCTCTTACTACTTCTCATCATTGATTGTCTGATATACGCGGATTCTTGCCGCATCACTCTCCGGCATTCCAATGAAGACAGCCCCATACGCATAAGTATCTTCCTTCATTTCGATCCGGACGATCTGTAAGAACGCATGCAGCACTTCCTGCGTCCAAATCCTCAGTTTTGATTCATACACTGCACCGATACTTAACACTTCCTTGCACAAAAAGCCCACTCCGTTGGGAGATACATCTACGATGTCAATGCTGACTTCCTGCATGTCTCCCTGGTCCAGGCGCTTTACCATCAGGGTGGAACTCATTTCTGTACGCTTGCTTCGTCTTCTTTCTTCCATTATTTTTCTCCTTTTAAGCCAGCGATGAACATGGCGTCTCCAAAGCTGAAGAATCTGTATTTTTCTCGGATTGCTTCTTCGTAGGCATGCAGGATATGTTCTCTGCCCGCAAGTGCCGATACCAACATTACCAGTGTGGACTCCGGCAGATGGAAATTTGTGATCAGTGCATCCAACACCTTGAAACGATATCCGGGATAAATGAATATCTCGGTATTGTCACAGCCGGGCTGTACCATGCCCTGCTCGTCCGCAGCACTCTCCACGGTACGGCAGCTGGTAGTACCCACGCAGATTACACGACCACCCATTCTCTTCGTCTCATTGATCGTGTTCGCTGCTTCCTCCGTCACCTGATAATACTCGGAATGCATATGATGCTCCAGCACGTTTTCTTCCTTCACCGGGCGGAAAGTTCCCAATCCCACATGCAGGGTCACATAAGCGATCTTAATACCCTTGTCCGCGATCTGCTGCAACAGTTCCCGGGTAAAATGGAGTCCCGCCGTAGGCGCTGCCGCAGAGCCTTCATATTTTGCATAAACGGTCTGATAACGGTTTTTATCCTTCAGTTTATGAGTGATATAAGGTGGCAGGGGCATCTCACCTAACCTGTCCAGTACCTCTTCAAAAATACCCTCATATTCAAAACGGATCAAACGATTGCCTTCTTCTACAGTCTCAAGCACTTCCGCCTTTAACAGTCCGTCTCCGAAGGTCAGACGCTGACCGGGCTTGCATTTTTTGCCGGGCTTTACCAGCGTCTCCCAGACATCCGCTTCTTTTCTTTTTAACAAAAGAACTTCCACATGTCCGCCGGTGCCTTCCCGTTCTCCCAAAAGTCTCGCCGGAATAACCTTGGTGTTGTTTAACACCAGACAGTCTCCGGGATGCAGATAGTCGATAATATCCCGGAAAATATGATGAGAGATCTCTCCCGTATTTTTATCCAGCACCAGAAGTCTGGAGGAAGAACGATCCTCCAGCGGGTCCTGCGCGATCAGTTCCTGGGGCAGATCAAAATAAAAGTCTGATTTTTTCAGTTCGGTCGTCTCTGCCATTACAGGCTCGCTCCTTCCACAAATGCTTTATATCCGCGATATGTCTCGTATACGTCGGCCTTACTGGTAGCTTCCCAGGGTGCATGCATATTCAGCACTGCCACTCCACTGTCGATAACATTCATGCCGTACAATGCCAGAATATATGCGATGGTTCCACCGCCGCCCAAATCTACCTTACCGAGCTCTGCAGTCTGGAAGTTCACCTCTGCCTTGTCGAAGATATGACGCAGATGTGCCAGATACTCCGCATTGGCATCGTTGGAACCGGACTTGCCTCTGGCTCCGGTGAATTTGTTGATGACCATACCGCCTCCTAAATATGCCACGTTCTTTTTATCGAAGCTGGACGCATAGGTAGGATCAAAAGCACTGCTGACATCGGAAGACAGCATGCAGCTGTGTGCCAGGCATCTTCTCACATGCAGTTCGCTGTATTCGCCTGTCAGATTCATGACCTCTGCTACAGCATTTTCGAAGAAATGAGACTGCATGCCGGTAGCACCGACAGAACCGATTTCTTCCTTGTCCACCAGGATACAACACATGGTACGGTCGGTCACATCACTGTCTAACATTGCCTGCATGGAAGTATATGCACAGACTCTGTCATCCTGTCCGTAAGCCAGTGTCATGCTGCGGTCAAAGCCCGCTTCTCTTGCCTTACCTGCGGGAACGATCTCTAACTCTGCGGAGACAAAATCTTCTTCGCAAATGTCATAGGTCTCTTTCAGGATATCCAGAACACCTGCCTTTACCGCTTCTTTTCCGGCTTCCTTCTCATCTTTTTTCTTATCCTTTTTATCGATCAGCAGAGGCTTGTTGCCTACGATAATATCCAGAGCTTCGCCCTCGATGACCTTTGCTGCCTTTTTCTCCAGCTGCTCCTGTGCCAGATGGATCAACAGATCGGATACAAAGAATACAGGATCATCCTCGTTCTCGCCGATATTGATCTCTACACAGGTACCGTCTTTTTTCACGATCACACCGTGGATTGCCAGAGGAATGGTCACCCACTGGTACTTCTTCACGCCACCGTAATAATGAGTATCCAGATAAGCGAATCCACCATCCTCATACAGGGGATTCTGCTTCACATCCAGTCTGGGACTGTCGATATGGGCTCCGAGGATGTTCATGCCCTCTGTCATGGGCTTACGGCCGATCTGGAACATGGCGATGGATTTGTTCATCCATACGCTGTATACCTTATCTCCGGTTTTCAGAGCGGCGCCCTCTTTGATCAGGCTCTCCAGTTCACGGTAACCGGACTTCTCAATGGTATTGACAATGGTGTCAATGCACTCTCTCTCTGTCTTACCGTTGTCTAAAAAATCACGATACTTTGCGTTTATTTTCTCAAGCTCTTTTAACTGTTTAGAAGAATAGGTCTCCCAGGTGTTTTTCTTTTCCATATTTATCCTCATTTCCGCATCCTTCTTCCGGATACTCTTTTATTATAACTATAACAGGAGAGGTCCCTCGCCCTCTCCGTATCAGTGTACTACATTTGTGTCCGCAGTTCAATTCCTGTCTGTCAGATTTTCATTCTGTTCCTTAGGATCCCTGTCGATCTCCGTATAATGTTTTTTTCTGCGCTGGATCTTCTTGATCTCCCGGATGCGTCTGCGGTTCTCTCTTGCCAGTTCGCTCTTACTGCTGGCATGATTTACCAGCACCCGGTTCACCGGACGGAAATAACGGTTCAGGTAAGCACCGATCAAAATGATATACATGCAGAAATACATCCACAACATAATAATCACAATAATGGTCAGACTTCCGTAAATACTATATCCATTTCCATAAGACACATACATGGAAAATCCCCAGGAAAATACACTCCATACCACCGCAGCAAAGCAGGCTCCCGGAACCTGTTCCGTAAATTTCAGCTTTGTGTCCGGGATATATGTATAAATCAGACCAAACAAAAGAATCAGCACCGCCCATACGAACAGAAAGCGGAAATTCATCAGAAGACTTACAAACATCTTAAGCTGCGGAATCCTGTGTAATGCAATATCCACCAGCTGATTACCAAATACCATAAAAAACAGTGACAAAATCAACACTACAAGCATGATCAATGTATAAAAGCTTGCAATAAAACGGATCACGAAGTAATTACGCTTCTCGTCCACGCCATTGACCGCATTTAATCCCCGCATCAGTGCCATGACACCCTTCGCCGCCGACCAGACCATGGCGATCAGAGCCACCGGCAGGATTCCCACAGAACTCTCATACACATCCACGACAAGACTCTCCACCATTGCATCCGCAATATCCGGTGTCACATCTGTCAGCGCGGTGACCAGATTCTGTTCCGTCACCGGGGTATAAGGAAGCACTGCACAGACTACCATCAGCATCGGAATCACCGACAAAAACAGGAAAAAGGCTGTACTCGATGCATAAGCACTGATATTCTGTTTTTTCATCTGACTGGAAAAATCCCGCCAGATGCTGATTATTGTTCTGAACATATCTCGCATCCTTCATAGAAAAAGTTAAGGATCTGTTCCGCGCCAAGCCCCTGCAGTGCCATGTTTTTGGCACCGTTCTGGCTCATTCCCACGCCATGGCCGAATCCACCGCCGATAATGTTATATCCTACCACATTTTTCTTGTCATGGCTAGGTTCAATCACAAAAAATGCACTGGGCAGAAGATTTGGCATGCTCACTTCACTGCCGTCCTGTCTGACCACCCTGGTCACGCCATCGCATAGTACTGCTCTGATATTATATTCAGAGATGATCTTGTAGGTTCCTTTGTCTGTGGCAATGACCAATTCATCTGCCACACCGCCGGGTCCCCGTTTTATAATAGTGATATCCGTAACCTTTGAAAAGGTTTTTATGTCTTGACTACAGTAGTCACCGTCTTTCAGAGTCAGTATCAGCTTCCCGTTGGCTTCATAACGCTTCTTCAGGGTCTCAAACATCCGGTCCACATCAATCTCTTTTACCGTATATGTCCAACGGTACCACCCTTCCTGTGCTTCATAATCCTCTGCATGGGTTTTGGTAATAAAATCCCGGAAAGTCTCTTCTTCGCTCAGACCCTCTGCAGTTGTTTCCGCGGTAATCTCCGTACTGCCTGCAGCTACCGCTCCGTCATCCGTCTGCGCCAAATTCTCCGGGCACAGCCGGCTGCTTTTCAGATAATCAAGCATCTGCGCCTCCGCAGTCTTCCATATTTTTGCTGTAGTTCCCACACCGCAGGATGTCGAATAATAATAGGTGTTCGCCACAGTGCCTTCGTCCGTGAAAATCATTTGTCCGTAGGTTTCCTTTACCGCCGTAGTCGTGCTGTCTGCCTCTGTGATGTTGTTATAGACCTGATAGGAAGTGCTGTCGTCCACATGGGCTCCGTACCGGGGATACCCTGCCTTGAGCATATGTCCGTAGGCATAGGTTCGGGCACAGATTGCCTGCGCCTTCAGGGCTTCTAACGGGTAAGATGCCGGCATCTCACTAGGCACCACACTAAAGAGATATTCCTCCAGTGGCAGCTCATTCACCACGGCGATGCCCTCTGCTGTCCTGAGCAGTTCGATATGTCCTCGGTAGGAAGGTGTTCCCTGGCTTCTGTTTACACTAAGCAGCTGAATCCTTCCCGTCAATACCGTAGAAACTATACTGATCCGCTCCCCTACAAAATATTCACTGTCCATATCTATGGTAATCTTGTCTCCCTTGGAAAACAATTCTTCCTGCGTATTTTCCCCGCTTCCGTATTGCAGCAGGAAATCGCTGTCTGCCGTCAGTGTTACTTCTGTATGCAGAATATCCGCATAATCCGAAGCCTTAATTAACACCCGGATGTCTTCCATGTTTGCTTCTCTGGCTTGAAGAATACCGCAGATCACGCCATTCTCCCGGACAAAATCCGCATTGGCATAGCCAAAGGTCAGATCCGCAAACGTGCACATGGTAAGCTCCCGATACAAACGGTATCCTTTATAATCCTCTGCCAGAGGAATTCTGCCCCTGCCTTCGATCTCGATGCCGTTTTCATCCGCTGACAACACTCTTCCTGTAAACTTATCCGTCTTCAGAATAACCGCACTCACCAGTTCATCTGTAAGTTCTACATCCGCCAGCTGTTCCCGCATCTGCTCCGGTGCCGGAAAAGGATCTGAACCTTCCGTCTCTTCCGCCAGAAAAAAGGTCTCCTTCTCTCCGTCGCAGAAGATTGTGATCCGGTCAGCTTCTGCATCCGTGATCCATACATTTTTAAGGTTCTGTACTACCGGAATATGCTGGGGTGAAGTCTCCGGTATCTCGGGTGTATCCACGCCATCCCTGCCACAGCTATGTAACAAATTCAGGAAAAGCAAAAAAAGAAGAAATGCCACACCTAAGATACACAGGTATTTCTTCAGCTGTATTCTCTGTCTTCTCGGAAGTTTATAATAATTCTCAAGAAGTCTGTTTTTCTTTAAATTTTTCTTCAAATGATCCCCCGCCTGTTTTTATATTTTGACTTTAAAAGAGCAGCCCCAAAGGACTGCTCTCTCTTTTGTATTGTTATCCCCAAAATGCCGCCTCTTACCTTTTGACTCCTAGCAATGCTAGGTGGGTAACCGCAACCAACCTTTTGCCTTCCCTTCCAATCCTCCTTGCGGAGTGAGGGCTTGACAGCCACTTGGCAATATAGGAATCCCGTTTAAAGTAAATGTAGGTTCAAAACTGGTAAGAGTTATCGCACATCTCAGGTTAAGTATATTATAGCTACTCTGCTTTTATTTTACAACTGTAATTTTTACCAAAAAAGGCTGCCTCCAAAGAGACAGCCTTTTGGTATTTCATAATTATCTGTAAAGTAAGATTACAGCTGAGGACCAGCAGCAACCAGAGCCTTACCTGCATCATTTCCTTCGTATTTAGCGAAGTTCTTGATGAATCTCTGAGCCAGATCCTTTGCCTTCTCTTCCCACTGGGAAGGATCAGCGTAGGTATCTCTGGGATCCAGAATTCCGGTATCAACACCGGTCAACTCGGTAGGAACCTCGAAATCGAAGTAAGGGATCTTCTTGGTAGGAGCGGTCTTGATCGCGCCATCCAGGATAGCATCAATGATACCACGGGTATCCTTAATGGAGATACGCTTGCCGGTTCCGTTCCATCCGGTGTTTACAAGGTATGCCTTAGCACCGTTCTTCTCCATCTTCTTCACCAGCTCTTCTGCATACTTGGTAGGATGCAGCTCCAGGAATGCCTGGCCGAAGCAAGCAGAGAAGGTAGGGGTAGGCTCGGTAATACCACGCTCGGTACCAGCTAACTTAGCTGTGAAACCGGACAGGAAGTAATACTGGGTCTGTTCCGGAGTCAGAATAGATACGGGAGGCAGTACGCCGAATGCATCAGCAGACAGGAAGATTACGTTCTTAGCTGCGGGTGCGGAAGAAATAGGACGTACAATATTCTTAATATGGTCGATAGGATAAGATACACGAGTATTCTCGGTAACGGTCTTATCGTTGAAATCAATCTTGCCGTTAGCATCAACGGTTACGTTCTCAAGCAGCGCATCTCTCTTGATTGCGTTGTAGATGTCGGGCTCGGAATCCTTGTCCAGGTTGATAACCTTAGCGTAGCATCCACCTTCGAAGTTGAATACGCCGTTGTCATCCCAACCGTGCTCGTCATCACCGATCAGCAGACGCTTAGGATCGGTAGACAGAGTGGTCTTACCGGTTCCGGACAGACCGAAGAAGATAGCGGTATTCTCACCGTTCATATCGGTGTTTGCGGAGCAGTGCATGGAAGCGATACCCTTCAGAGGCAGGAAGTAGTTCATCATGGAGAACATACCCTTCTTCATCTCTCCGCCGTACCATGTATTCACAATAACCTGCTCACGGCTGGTAATATTGAAAGCTACACAAGTCTCGGAATTCAGACCAAGCTCCTTGTAATTCTCAACCTTAGCCTTGGATGCGTTGTAAACTACGAAATCAGGCTCGAAGTTCTTCAGCTCTTCCTCGGTGGGTTTGATAAACATGTTGGTTACGAAATGAGCCTGCCAAGCTACCTCAACGATAAAACGGATAGCCATGCGGGTGTTCTTGTTAGCGCCGCAGAATGCATCTACAACGAACAGTCTCTTGTTGGACAGCTCCTTCTTAGCGATATCCTTTACAGCAGCCCATGTTTCCTGAGACATACGATGGTTGTCGTTCTTGTACTCATCGGAAGTCCACCATACAGTGTTCTTGGAGTTCTCATCTTCAACGATGAACTTATCTTTGGGAGAACGTCCTGTATATATACCGGTCATAACGTTTACCGCACCGAGTTCGGTCTCCTGACCTTTCTCGTAGCCTTCCAGTTCAGGCTTCATCTCTTCTTTGAATAATTCTTCATAAGAAGGATTGTGAACGATTTCTGTGGTTCCGGTGATGCCGTACTTGCTTAAATTGATCTCTGCCATCTTACATTAACCTCTTTCCTTTATTCTTTATATGTGTCTTTATCTTCTGCCACATCGTGTGTATTATCTCAAAACCCAGTAAAAAAGTCAAGAAACCGTTAAAAATTTTATACCAATTTTATATTCTCTTTACTTCACTCCGGTTTCTGCCGCCAGCCATTCTTTTTCTTCCTCATTCAGATAAGGAGAAATCTTCTCGTAGACGGTCTTCTGATACTCGTGCAGATATTTTATTTGGGTATCGTTCAGATACTTTTCGTCAATGACTTCTCTGTCAATAGGCACCCAGGTCAAAGTCTCGAAATGCATGAACTGACCGTACTCGTTCTTCACATCGTTTTTCGCCAGCATCACGTTCTCGATACGAATACCGTGGCTGCCCTGGATGTAGATACCGGGCTCATTGGTGATATCCATGCCATCTTCGAACACGGCTTCCACCATACCACCGGTGAATCTCCAACGCATGTTCTGGGGACCTTCGTGTACGTTCAGAATGTATCCCACACCATGTCCGGTGCCGCACTGGTAATCAATATCCATGTCCCAGATGGGCTGTCTTGCCAGAATATCCAGATTCCGTCCGGTACAGCCGTAGAGCCAGTGGGCATGGGTCAGCTGCATTACTGCCGCAGCCACCATGGTATAATGTTTTTTTATCTCATCGGAGACAGGCCCCAATGCGATGGTTCTGGTTACATCAGTGGTACCGCCAAGATACTGTCCGCCGGAATCCACTAAAAGCATTCCCTCCGGCTCCAGAGTCGCACAGTTCTCCGGTGTTGCCTCGTAATGCATCATGGCTGCATTGGACTTATAGCCTGCGATCGTCGGGAAGGACAGGTCTAAGAATTCCGGAATCTCTCTTCTCTTCTGTTCCAGATAGTCTGCAGCGGTCACTTCGGTGATCTTCTCTTTTCCCACATGGGTTTTCAGCCAGTAGATGAATTTGGTTACCGCAACGCTGTCCTTCAGGAAAATTTCCTGCATTCTCGCCTGTTCCACCGGATTCTTGATGGCTTTCAACAGCTCGGTGGGATTCTTACCCTCAATCAGCTGCTGGGTCTTCTGCAGTGTCTTATATAAAGTATAACTGCAATATCTGTGATCCACGAGGATTGCATTGCCTGCGGGAAGTGATTTCAAAAAATCTACAACCGTGTCGTATTCCTTCACATTGATGTGATGTGCTGCAAGGTATTCTGATACCTGCGTATCCAGAGCCTTCTGCTGGATAAACAATGTGGCGGTATCCTCCGTGATATAGGCATAAGACATTGCCACCGGATTGCATTCCACATCACAGCCGCGGATATTGAAGAGCCACATCAGATCGTCCAGTTTGGTCAAAAGCAGTGCATTGGCACCGTCCTTTGCCATCTTCTCTCTGGTCTGTGTGAGTTTCTCTTCCACGCTCCTGCCGGCAATTTTCTCGTCCAGTACCGTTACTTTTCCTGCAGGGAAATCCGGTCTGTCCGTCCAGATGCTGTCTGCCAGATCTTTCTCATAGGCGATACCAATCTGCGCCTTTGCCAGTACCTTTTCGTATTTTTTACCGTCCATGACTGCAATGACTCTGCCGTCGAAACCTAAGGTCTGACCCTGCTGCATATTCTGCTCCAGGAACTCTTCGATGGTAGGAACACCTTCCTGCAACATGCGGAACAGTTCTACGCCTGTCCCTTCCAATTCTGCCTCTGCCTGAATAAAATATCTGCCGTCGGTCCACAGTCCGGCGCCGTCCTTCCATACTAACAGCGTACCGTTGGAACCGGTAAAGTTGCTGAAATATTCTCTTACTTTAAAATAGTCGTTTACGTATTCGGAGTTATGAAAATCCGCTGTAGGCATCATATAGAAATCAATGCCTTCCTCCTGCATCTTCGCTCTGAGAAGTGCAAGTCTGTCCTGAATCACTTTGTTTTCCATTATTTTATTCCTTTCAAAAAGCCTTAATATCCTTCGGTAAGTTCGCCCTTACAGAGACCTACGGCTCTGGATGTACCGATACGGTCACAGCCAAGATCTAAGAACATCTCCAGATCTTCC
Source organism: Simiaoa sp. (assembly GCF_051972595.1). Taxonomy (NCBI): domain Bacteria; kingdom Bacillati; phylum Bacillota; class Clostridia; order Lachnospirales; family Lachnospiraceae; genus Simiaoa; species Simiaoa sp. Next base: position 12,725 of record NZ_JBOKRY010000061.1, read on the forward strand.
ATGCTGGACACGCCGCCTGCCGCCTTGATCTTCACCTTGGGGCCAATATATTTTTTGAACAGTTCCACATCTTCTTTCGTGGCACCGCCGGTTCCGAATCCTGTAGAAGTCTTGATGAAGTCCGCACCTGCATCCGTTACTGCCTTGCACATGGCGATCTTCTCTTCCTCCGTCAGATAGCAGGTCTCGATGATAACTTTGAGGATATGATCGCCACATTCTTTCTTCAGCGTTCGGATCTCTTCTTCCACCTTGTCAAACAGACCGTTCTTCACATCACTGATATTGACTACCATATCAATCTCGTTACAACCATCTTCCAGTGCCTTACGTACTTCTGCCACCTTTGCTTCCGTCACGCTGTAGCCTAACGGGAATCCTACTACGGTACAGATATTGATCTTGTCCCCATAGGTGTCATGGATTCTCTTAATATAACAGGGAGGCACACATACACTGGCGGTATGATATTGGATCGCCTCATCACACAACTTCTGAATATCCTCCCAGGTAGCGAATGCCTTCAGTTGCGTATGATCCACCTTACCAAGCATTTCTTTTGCTGTCATATTTTTCTCCTTTTCTATGTATCTATTAAATTGATAATTTTGTTATTACATACTAACCGCGATTATTATAACAAAGAACCCATTTAATATAAAGACTAAAGTTTTATTTTAACTTGAAAGTTAATTAATAAATGCTATCTAATCCCAGTAGCCCGCATTGGGGCTACTGTTTTCCTCTAAAACAGCCTTAAACTA
>NZ_JBOKRY010000062.1:0-13079 GCF_051972595.1 Simiaoa sp.
TATTATACATGAATTCCTTGAGAATAAGGTGTCAACTTTATTTATACAGCATCACACAAATCCGGAACCATGATTGGCTTACATCCCGCTCTGTAAGCCGATAGTAATCCGTTTTTTGAATCTTCAAGAGCTATACACTCTTCAGGATTTTCATTTAACATTTCACAGGCTTTTATGTAAATGTCCGGCGCTGGCTTAGATTTCTCAACCATGTCTCCACAAATAATTGCGGAAAAGCAATCTATAATTCCGGCATCATTTAGATGTTTTTCCACTTCCCAACGCGGTGATGAAGAAGCAACTGCCAACTTGGCATTTGCATTTTTCAAATACTCCAACAAGACATACAATCCTTGCTTTATAGGCACTTTATTATTTTCATAATAGTTTTTCAGAAATTCTTTTGTGTATTTACGCAATTCTTCCTGATTATACCGATCACCAAACTCTTCGTTCCAAATCTCATAAGAGGCAACAATGCTCATACCTAAAGTTTTATAGACCATATATCCGGCTTTTCCAATTCCAATCTTTTCACCGGCATAATCCCAAGCCTTTATAAACACTTTCTCTGTATCAAACATCAGTCCATCCATATCAAAAATAACATTCATTTTCTTTACCTTCTTTTAAAGTTCCATCAACCCGTTTTCGTCAAAGTAATAAATATTCTCTTTCTTATATCCATACTTTGAATCTGGAAATGCTATGTGCGGTTCAAATGTAAAATACTTTACATCGCCAAGCTTGGTCATATTACCTTTTTCAATGTAAACTCTATCACCTTTGGTTTTTACAATGGAATGTCCCAGATTGCCCATAAAATCAAGATTAACAAATCCATTTTCCACTATGAACTCATTCATATGATAGTACAATTTCTCAAAGGTTGTTTCCTTCGTAGCAAAACGTAACAATTCTGCATGTAATTTCTCTTCCATCTGGAGACCGCTTTTCCATTCCGGATTTTCAATCAGCCCTATATCCTCTACAACCATGCCGTTTTCTACAATAATAGTTCTCGCATAGTCTCCCCAGATATTCCCCACCTGTGGACTTAAATCAATGGTTATTATATCGTTGTTTCCTATAACTCTATCCGAAGTTACATACTGCTTACCAGATACAGAAACGCATGTTTCATCTCCTGCAAATACAAATGCACCAACATCCCAATACCAGAACGAATCTGCACCCAACTCTAACAGTTTTTCCTCAGATAACTCTCGAATCTCAAGTAAATTCATTTCCGGCTTGATAGTATTCTTTATGTATTCTATAGTCTGTTTTGCTGACAACTGTATCTGGCTATAAGACTGCTTTTCTATCTGCATATATTTTTCAATCAATTTAGGCTGAATCAACGGATATGTCCAATTCTCAGGCAACTCATCCATTAATATAACCTTTTCCATTTCGCTATGTAATTCTTTAGCAAATTCAGTTATCTCCGCAAAATAAAGCATTCCAAATGATTCCTCACCTGTATCATTTACTCTCGTCTTACCAGTTACTGAATATACACAGATTGGCTTTATCTCATATTTTACTGCTCCTGTTTCTTCCTGGAGCTCCCTTTTAGCGGTTTCGAGAATATTTTCGCCTGTTTCTCGATGCCCTCCCGGCACTTCATAGGTATCTCTTTCTTTATGCTTACAGAATACCCACTTGCCGTTGCTCTGTGAGATTATTACTGCAAACTTCAATAGTTCATCATTAACTGTATCATAAAATTTTACTTCCATCACATTTTCCCTTCCCATTCTATCATAAACTCATTAAGAAATTCCTGCATTACAGCCTGTCTGTGTTCTGCCAGTTTCTTTCCCTCAGTCGTATTCATCATGTCTTTCAACAAGAGCAACTTTTCATAGAAATGGTTAATGCTTGTAGAGTTTTTATTTTTCTGATACTCATCTTTGTTCATTTTTATTTTAGGTTTTATTTCCGGATCATAAATCTTTCTTCCCCTACTACCACCATATGCAAATGTTCTGGCAATTCCAATAGCTCCTATGGCATCCAGCCTGTCTGCATCCTGCACACATTTTCCTTCTATGGTATCAGGTACGACGGAATCAGTTCCTGCAAATGAAACCTCATCTATAATTTTACATACAACCTTTATTATTTCCTCATCTACCTTATTTGCCATCATAAAATCAACTGCATTTTTCTTGGTAGCATAAGTGTCCGGAGAAAGCTTAATATCGTCCACATCATGTAACAGAGCCGCCAACTGCACTGTTTTAACATCTGCATTTTCCTGTTTTGCGATTTTAGTAGCCAGTTTATATACTCGTATCGTATGATAATAGTCATGACCACTACTGTCTCCCGAAAATATACTTTTTATAAATCTCTTTTCATTATCTGTCATCTTTTCTCCTAATCAACCTAGCAACGCAATATATTGATTTGTGAAAGTCATTACTCTCCCCACGAATAGAGCCAAACTAGAGCCATTTGATAAAACAAATGCCGGAAACCCGCATAAATACAGGCTTTCGGCATTTTAATCCGTTATTCAAACTCAATCGTTCCGGGCGGCTTACTGGTAATATCATACATTACCCGATTCACATGGCTCACCTCATTGATGATCCTGCTGGTCACCTTCTGCAATACTTCATAAGGGATCTGTGCGCTCTCTGCGGTCATGAAGTCGATGGTCTTCACGGCTCTCAGTGCGATGGCGTAATCATAGGTTCTCTCATCACCCATAACGCCTACGGATCTCATATTGGTCAGGGCTGCGAAGTACTGGTTGATCTCGCGGTCCAGACCTGCGTTAGCGATCTCCTCGCGGTAGATGGCATCTGCATCCTGTACGATCTTGACCTTCTCAGCGGTCACTTCGCCGATGATACGGATACCCAGTCCGGGACCGGGGAACGGCTGACGGAATACCAGATGCTCCGGAATGCCAAGCTCCAGTCCTACCTTACGGACCTCATCCTTGAACAGGTTGCGCAGAGGCTCGATGATCTCCTTGAAATCTACATAGTCGGGCAGGCCTCCTACGTTGTGATGGGACTTGATCACTGCGGATTCACCGCCCAGTCCGCTCTCTACCACATCGGGATAGATGGTTCCCTGTACCAGGAAATCCACGGCACCGATCTTCTTCGCCTCTTCCTCGAATACACGGATGAACTCTTCGCCGATGATCTTTCTCTTATGCTCCGGCTCGGATACACCTGCCAGCTTGCTGTAGAAACGCTCCTGCGCATTCACACGGATGAAGTGCAGATCGTAATTGCCGTTGGGACCGAAGACTGCTTCTACCTCATCGCCTTCATTCTTACGGAGCAGGCCGTGATCTACGAAGACACAGGTCAGCTGCTCGCCGACTGCCTTGGATAACAGTACTGCTGCCACGGAGGAATCCACGCCGCCGGACAATGCACAGAGGACTTTACCATTACCAACCTTCTCACGAATTGCCTTAATAGACTCTTCCACGAAGGAATCCATCTTCCAGTCACCGCAGCATCCGCAGATATTACGTACGAAGTTATACAGCATCTTGGAGCCTTCCACCGTGTGGAGTACTTCCGGGTGGAACTGGATCGCATACAGTCCACGCTCTACACACTCTGCTGCTGCCACAGGGCAGTTTGCAGTGGTAGCTACGGCACGGAAGCCGGGTGCCAGCTTCGAAATATAGTCGAAATGGCTCATCCAGCAGATCGTATTCTCGGATACATCGGAAAACAGCTTGGAACTGCGGTCTACTTTCACCTCAGTCTTCCCATATTCCCGAACGGCTGCACGTTCTACCTTACCACCCAGCACATGGGTCATCAGCTGTGCGCCGTAACAGAGTCCCAGCACGGGAACTCCTAAGTGAAACAGATCCTCGGAGCAGGTAGCTGCACCGGGTTCATAGCAGCTTGCGGGACCGCCGGTCAGGATGATTCCCTTGGGATTCATTGCTTTTATCTTATTCAAGTCTGTCTTGTAAGAGTAGATCTCGCAATATACATTGCATTCTCTGACTCTTCTGGCGACCAGCTGATTGTACTGTCCGCCAAAATCAATGACAACTACCAGTTCTTTTTCCATGGTTGTCCTCCAGTATATTTTTCTGTCCTCTATTATAGGGTATGGTGCAGGGGAAGTCAAACCCTACTGCACCAGTTCTTCCAATTTTCCGAAGGTATAACCCATTTCTTCCCATTTTGTGAGCAGTTCATCCAGAATCTCCCCATTGGTCTTCGAGGTATTATGTAATAGCACCAACGCTCCGGGGTGGATCCTGCCTGTCAGCTTGGAAAAAGCTTCCTCGTGGCTGGGCTGTGCATCCACGTTCCAGTCCACATATGCCAGGCTCCAGAAAAAAGTGGAATACCCCAGATCCTTTGCCATCTTCAGATTCGTCTCACTGTATTTTCCCTGGGGCGGCCGGTAGTACATCGCCATCTCCGTGCCGGTGGTCTCCTGAAAAAGAGTTCTCACGTCATCCATCTCCTTCTGGAAAACCGCTGGATCAGAAATTTTCGACATGTCATAATGATGATAGGTATGGTTTCCCACGGTATGTCCGTCCTCCACCATGCGTTTCACCATCTCCGGCGCCGACTCCAGAAAATGTCCTACCACAAAAAAGGTCGCCGGTGCATCATGCTTTTTCAATGCATCCAATATGGCGGAACTATTACCATTCTCATAGCCGCAGTCAAAAGTGAGATAGATCTTTTTCTCCTCCGCATCTCCCACATAATAGGCATTGTACTCTTTTAGTTCTTCCGCAGATGCTGTGCCGGTGGGCTGTGTTCCTTCCGTCCCGAATCCCAATCCCCAGTTTTCTGCTGAAAATAACGCTTCGGTGTTCTCCAGCGCAGTTCCCGCCGTCGCCTGTGTCTTTATTTCCCGCTGCATACGCAGACCGTAAGCAATGGCCCCAATGCTTCTCCCGAGGAAAAACATTGCCAGCAAAAAAACACCCAGCATCAACCCGTTCTTATAATGCTTCTTCACCATTGCCGCTCCATCTTTTCCGAATTCCCATACTTTTGTGAAAATAGACTGTTCCCACATCGTACGATCCCCTGCCGGTATTTCTACCTTCTTTTTCCTGATATTCACAATATTCTATGTGATACAGCTTTTCCCTTATGCCACAGATCAGTTCTGCGGAAATGCACGGAGAGATCACCTGTTGTATATATTATAAAAATGGATTCTTCGGAGCAACGCCATGGACTGCAAGGAAATGATCCTGTCAGAGGACACCTATGACATTATCACAGACTTTTCCGCATCGGAATTTCTGGGAGATGACAATAATTGTTATGAACGTATCGGAGAAGATTTTTTGATTTTGTATCTGGGCAATCTGGGAATCCGCGATCCGAAGATTGATTTTTTCCCCTATCACAATATGCCGAAGCTTTATGGGCTCATGCAGCTATCTCCCTCCGGTGAGACGCCACCCGGTGCCGCTCCCTTTGATCCGGCAGACCTGATCGCCAGTGGGATCACCCAGGTACAGCGTCCGCCCCTAAGTCTCACGGGGCAGGGCGTGATCCTGTGTTTTATCGATACCGGTATTGATTATCGAAATCCTGTGTTTCTGGACGAGAACGGCAACAGCCGCATCCTGGCGATCTGGGATCAGACGGTTCAGACCGGGATACCACCTGAGGGGTTTAAATATGGTTCTGAATACCGCAGAGAGGATATTAACCTGGCGCTGCGTTCCGAGGATCCTTATTCCATCGTTCCCTCCCGGGACGAAAACGGACACGGCAGTATCCTCGCCGGAGTCGCAGCCGGCAGTGTCGTCAGACAAGGCAATCCTTATATCGGTGCTGCACCGGGTGCCGACATCGTCGTGGTGAAGCTCAAGGAATGTAAGCAATATCTGCGCAGCTTTTATCTGGTGCCCGAGGGTGTTCCCGCCTATCAGGAAAATGATATTATGCTGGGCATCAAATACGCGGAATCCTTCGTGCGGCTCTTCGAGCGTCCGGTAGTCATCTGTCTGGGGCTGGGAACCAACCAGGGAGATCATGCGGGCAATTCCTCCCTGTCACGGTATCTCTCTTCTCTCGCTGTCCGCAGAAGCCGTGCCGCCATCGTCTGCGGGGGAAATGAAGGGAACGCCTCACACCATTACCATGGAAGACTAAGCGCTCAGACACCTGGGGAGGATTCCCGGAATGTGGAGATCCGGGTCAGCGAAGGCTGTATCGGATTCTGGCTGGAGCTTTGGGGTGCTCTGCCGGATGCTTTTAATCTGAGCATCCGCACTCCCGGCGGGGAAAATATTCCCGAACTGCGCCTGGGATTGCAGCAAAGTGTGACCTATTCCTTTATTTATGAAAAAAGCAGAGTCACTATCGACTCTGCTCTTGTGGAAGAAAATTCCGGCGAGGAACTGATCCTTGTACGCATCCAGGATCCTACCCCCGGTATCTGGACCTTTCATGTCTCTGCTTCCGGTAGTTTATATAACGGTAATTTTCACATGTGGCTGCCTATCACAGAATTTCTGTCTACTCCGGTATATTTTCTCAATCCGGATCCCGACATGACTCTGACGGAGCCCTCGATGGCTCCGGAGGTTCTGAGCGTTTCTACTTACAACGCGGAAAACAACAGTTTTTACGCAGAATCCGGCAGAGGCTTTGGGCGTACCGGGCAGATCCGTCCGGACTTATCCGCTCCCGGAGTCAATATCTCCACCATTGACGGATGCCGTACGGGAAGCAGCATGGCTGCCGCTATCACTGCCGGAGCCGTAGCACAGTTTTTCCAATGGTCAGTCATTGAAGGCAATAACCGGCTGGCGGAAAGCCGGGAGATCCGCAGTTATTTCATACGCGGTGCCGTGCGTACACAGGGTCTGAACTACCCCAACCGGGAATGGGGCTACGGCAGACTGAATTTAGAGGAGACCTTCAATGCCCTGCTCCGGGTATGACTATATGATCTCCTGCAGGGCATAGACCGGCTGCACACTGCAGACACCGTTAATCTTACGCACGCCGCGCTCCAGTTTTTCCAGTTTCTTTTCCGAGGTCACATCCGCTTTTACGAGGAAATCATACTCCCCTTCCACCTGATAGCAGGATGTAACCTCCGGTTGCTGCCGCATTTTATCCATAAATCCGGCATGATATTTTTTATGCTGCATCGTCACCTCTAAAAAAACTTCCATAATCCACCTCTTTTCCCAAGTCTTTCACTCGCCCATCGTATACGCAAAAAGAGGAGAAACACCGCACACGCGATATCTCTCCTCTTTGAAAGTGATTGCATCATACCATATTCTTTTCTTACTTACAAGTCGTCTGATAAATCTTATCAGAATTTTAATATTTTGGACAATAGAGGCTTCTGTTTTGTACGTTATCTTCCATTTTCATCTGTGCTTTTGGAAAAAATCCTGGCATACCCATAGGACAACGGGCGGTCCGTCATATCCGCAAATCGCAAAGGAAAATTCTCTTTTTCCTCCATGCGGTTCGGGCAGTCTCTCCTGCCGCACCCGAGACAGATTCCGGCACATTTGGTAAAAGGATCCTTCGTCAGCTCCGCATAAAATACCACACTTTTTTTCGGGATCATACAATACGCTGTATTACAGGTAACCGGCAATGCAAGCTTCTGCAGAAGCATGGGCAGGTTCTCCAACCGCAGCAGACTGCTTATTTTTTGTTCTGAAGTCTCAGAAATCTCCCCGCCTAAAAAATGCAGTCTGGCAACATGCAGATTCCGATGTACAACCACCCACTCTGTATAAGCCCGGTAGCTTTCTAATAATAATTCACTGGACAGTACTTCGATCATATAACTCTCTGTCAGAAATCCGTTCTGCAAATACTTTTCCTGCAGTTCATCGATCCCTTTTCCCAGAGTAATGCCTACAGCCAAAAAAGACTGATCCCTCCCGGGAAAAGTCTCTTGGATTTCTCTGTCCTGCCATCCCGCTTCTGTCTCCAGGCAGGGGATCATCTCACCTGCCAGCCTCTTCAGACTGGGATATTCTTCCGGATCATAATGATATTTTTCCATCACACTGTGCAGAAATTGTTCGTTCCTGCACAGTGCTGTAATTTCTGAAAAAAAAGTCTGCATGTTCACCTGTTCTCCCGGAATACCGGTTATCTCATGGCGCAGGCATATTTGCCTGCATCCGGTTAATTATTTTTAATGTGCAGACATCTGATGGCATTGAGAACAGCAAGTACCATCACTCCTACGTCTGCGAAGATAGCAACCCACATATTGGCGATACCCAGCGCACCCAGGATCAGGCAGATGGCTTTGACTGCCAGCGCAAATACGATGTTCTCGTAGACGATACGCAGACATTTCCGGGAAATCCGCATTGCCAGGGCAATCTTGGCGGGATTGTCATCCATCAGGACCACGTCTGCCGCTTCAATGGCTGCATCAGAACCAAGTGCTCCCATGGCGATACCGATGTCAGCACGGGACAATACCGGTGCATCGTTGATACCATCGCCTACGAATGCCAGTTTTTCCTTCGCACCCTTCTCCTGCAACAGCTTCTCCACGCAGCTTACCTTGTCTGCGGGAAGCAGCTCACTGTGTACCTCATCCAATTTTAACTCACCGGCCACATGTTCTGCAACTGTTTTGCTGTCACCGGTCAGCATGACGCATTTCTTCACGCCGGAATTTTTCAGGGAGGCAATTGCTTCCTTCGCACCATCCTTGATCACATCACTGATCAGGATGTATCCTGCATATTTACCGTCTACCGCCACATGAACCACTGTACCCACACCGGTATTTTCCGTATAAACCAGGTTCAGACTCTTCATCAGCTTTGCATTGCCGGCTGCCACCTGTCTGCCGTTCACTTTGGCAGTTACACCGTGTCCGCTGATTTCCTCCACGTCACTGACGTTAGAGGCATCCAGTTCTTTTCCATAAGCATTCTTCAGGCTCTTGCTGATGGGATGGCTGGAATAGCTCTCCGCGTAAGCAGCATACTCCAGCAGTTCTTCCTCTGTAAAACCCTGACCGGGATAGATACCCGTTACATCGAATACGCCTTTAGTCAGGGTACCGGTCTTGTCAAATACCACATACTTAGTCTCAGACATTGCTTCCAGATAGTTGGATCCTTTTACCAGAATACCACAGGCACTTGCTGCACCGATTCCTCCGAAGAAGCTCAAAGGAATAGAAATGACCAGCGCACAGGGACAGCTGATTACCAGGAAAGTCAGAGCACGGATGATCCAGGTGCTCCAGGCTGCCGGGTTGCCCATGATCAGGTTGATCACAGGAGGCAGGATTGCAAGTGCCAGGGCACTGTAACAGACTGCCGGGGTATAATATCTTGCGAACTTTGTAATAAAGTTCTCGGATTTGGACTTCTTCATGCTGGAATTCTCTACCAGATCCAGGATCTTGGATACCGTAGATTCTCCGAATTCCTTAGTTGTACGGATCTTTAATAGTCCGGTCAGGTTCACACAACCGCTGATCACATCCTGATCCACAGTGATCTCTCTGGGAACACTTTCACCGGTCAGGGCACTGGTATTCAGAGTGGATGTGCCTTCCACGACCACACCGTCGATGGGAATTTTCTCACCGGGGCGTACCACAATGACTGTTCCGATCTCTACATCATCAGGATCTACCTGCTCCAAGCTGCCGTCTTCTGCCTCGATATTAGCATAGTCGGGACGGATATCCATCAGTGCACTGATATTCTGACGGCTCTTGCCCACAGCGACCGACTGGAACAATTCACCGATCTGGTAGAACAGCATAACTGCCACGCCCTCGGAATACTCTCCCAGTCCCATAGCACCTACTGTTGCTACTGCCATCAGGAAATTCTCATCAAACACTTCACCATGCATGATGCCCAGAATGGCTTTTCTTAAAATATCATATCCGATTACCGCGTAAGGGATCAGGTACAACAGTCCCAGCCACATCCCTTCCAGCGGAACAAAATGCAAAATAACTAATAAGATTGCCGCTACAATAATGCGTATCAATACTTTTTTCTGTTTCTTCGTCATAGGAATCCTCCTTGCTTTCCTACGAAATTATCAAGTCTCCCGGTAAAGAGAGGATCTGCTCTCCTTTCAGAAGTCAACCTATAAATAAATCTCGCAATCGTCCTCTACTCTCTTGCAGGCTTTTACTACGTTCTCCATAACAGTCTTCTCATCGCTGCCGTCAGCGAATTCTACTTTCATCTTCTGGGTCATGAAGCTAACAGTTGCATCGGTAACGCCTTCTACCTTCTTCGCTGCATCCTCCATCTTCAGAGCACATGCTGCACAATCTACTTCAATCTTGTAAGTTTTCTTCATGGTAATATCCTCTTCTTTCTCCATTAGCATTTCCTGATTTTCAGATGCTAATGATTTGCATTTAGTTTTAATATTCATTCATATGAACCACTGTTCATACGTTTATATTACCATATGCCGGGAAAAAGTCAATACTGTTTTTAAATGTTTTGTAAATTGAGAGTTTACGCGAGCAATGAGCCGCGCATAGGCAAAATAAGAACCGTGATTGGGAGCTTGCTCACAAATCACGGTTTTTACTTTTGCCGTGATGCGGCGAACGCCGCGATATGAAATAAGATTGGCAGCGCCTTTTGCTGACAATCTTATGAATAGCGTGGCTCATTGCGGATGTGACGAATCTCAGCAGCCCGCATTGGGACTACTGATTTTTGAAAAAAGCCTCAATATAGTCAAAATAGTAAAAAACAAGCTTCTCAGGAAGCGCTTTTTTACTTAATAGGTCTTTTTATACAATTATAGTAAAAAATAATGTGTTTCTAAGACAGAAATTTTACTTTTCCCAGCTCTTTCGCATGTTTTAGTAGAATTAAGGATAAGTGTGGTTTGATCGACTTTGATGTAAAAGAGGCAAGCTTTTTTGTATCAACATCCTCCGACAAACATCTTCGGAAGGACATTCCATCCGCCGTGGGCGTTCTGTTTACTGATTCCGCTAAAATCCATTGAATAACAGAAAATAGTGGAATTAATGTTTTGGGAGCAAATAATTTCCTCCATAATTGCAGAAAAGATCTAAAACAGAGGAATTGCTTCTTTTATAGAACTTTTTTCTATTCAATTTCCACCATTTTCATTAGTTTAAGGCTGTTTTAGAGGAAACCAGTAGCCCGCAGTTGGGGTAAGGACAAGCAGACTCTAAGCAGCCGTCGGTACCATAGCGTCCCAAGGGACGCATTGCGAGGGTATTGTCCTCGCTTATGTACCGCTACGGTCTGCGTCCGTAAGCGAATCGTGCTAAAGCACGCGCGGGTCTGCGGTTCTTAGCCCCAATGCGGGCTGCGGGGATTCGATAGCATTTCTTAATTAATTTTCAATTTATTTCTCTTCCGCCGGAATCTGCTTCAGATTCTCCACAGGCTCCAGAATCTCATTGCTGCGGATATCAATGATGGGGCCGCCGGTTCCTTCAATGTATTCTCTGGTAATGGTGACTCTTCCGATGTTGTCATCCTTGGGGATCTCGTACATGATATCCAGCATGAAATCCTCAATAATGGAACGCAGGGCTCTTGCACCGGTGTCGCGTTTCATGGCCTTTTCGGCAATTGCATCCAGGGCATCATCCGTAAATTCCAGTTTCACTTCATCCAGTTCCAGGAGCTTCTGGTACTGCTTCAGGATCGCGTTCTTCGGCTCCTTCAGGATCTTCACCAGCATCTCCTTGCTCAGTCCCTGCAGAGTACAGATGATAGGCAGTCGTCCGATGAACTCCGGAATCATGCCGAACTTACGGATATCCTCTACGGTCACCTTAGATAAGATATCGGTATCTTTATCGTATTTATCCTTCAGTTCGGAATTGAAACCGATGGATGCGGTCTTGGTCAGGCGCTCCTTGATGATCTCATCCAGATCCGGAAATGCACCACCGCAGATAAACAGGATATTGCGGGTATTCACCGTAGCCAGGGGCACCATGGCATTTTTGCTATTGGCACCTACCGGTACTTCCACCTCGGCACCCTCCAGTAATTTCAGCATTCCCTGCTGTACACTTTCACCACTGACATCCCGGGAATTGGTATTTTTCTTCTTGGCGATCTTATCGATCTCATCAATAAAGATAATACCTTTCTCTGCTTTCTCTACATCGTTACCTGCGGCTGCCAGCAGCTTGGATACTACGCTCTCGATGTCGTCTCCAATATATCCGGCCTCCGTCAGGGAAGTTGCATCGGCAATCGCCAGAGGCACATCCAGCAGTCTTGCCAGTGTTTTCACCAGATAAGTCTTACCGGAACCGGTGGGGCCGATCATAAGGATATTGGACTTTTCAATCTCGATCTCATCCATGGTATCAGTCGCAACTCGCTTATAATGATTGTATACTGCGACAGAGATAACCTTCTTAGCTTTTTCCTGTCCTACCACATACTCATCCAGACTTGCCTTGATCTTATGGGGTGCCGGAATATCTTTAATATTGAATACGGGCTTAGGACCTTCGGCTTTCTTTTTCTTCTTGAGTTTTTGCTTGTTGGGAATGCCGCCGTCTCCCTGGAGGTCTGCCAGGTTCACAAAGCTGATATTGGGGAAGCCGTTCTGTCCGCCAAACTGGTTCAGATCGCCTGGATTGTTCAGCATACCCTGGTAGTCGAACTGACTCACGGTCTCCATAGTCTTGTGCATACAGTCATCACAGATGCAGATATGGTTAGGCAGCTTGAACATTCTGCCGGCTTTGCTCTCCGGTCTGCGGCAGATAAAGCAGACGTCCTCATATTCGCTGCTGTCCTTTTTGTCCTCTGTCTTTTTATCAGCGGAATTTTCACCCGCAGTATCCACTACCTGCGTGTCCTCGCTATTTTTTTCATTATCCCGATTTTCGCTCAGAGTGGTCTCTGTTTTTTCCTCCTCGGGAATCACTTCTCTATAATCATCATTATAATTATCAGTCATGTTATTCTCCTCTTTGTCTATTGCGCAGTGCTCATCTCAATATCACTTCATTCTACCTCGATGTCCGGGCTTCGCCCTACACATATCGTGTCTTACGTAATCCCGCCTGCAAGCAGTCGGTTTTCGTAATCCACGATC
>NZ_JBOKRY010000063.1:0-13069 GCF_051972595.1 Simiaoa sp.
AAGTATGGGACACCTATCCGATTTATGGAGAAAAATGCAAAGGTTATTGCGCTGGCCATTTTGCTTGGGCTTATGATGATTTCCGTGGGAATAACAGTTTTGATTTTAAAGTTTAGGTAAAACAGGATGAGTATATCTGACGTGAAGGGAGATCACATGGACATTCTATTTAAAAACGATGATTTTGTATTTTCCTACAGGGTTGGCGGTATATTGATCCATAATGAAAAGATCCTGTTGCAACGTCCGAAAAATGATGACTATGCTATCATCGGCGGGCATGTTGCGGCTATGGAGACCAGCATGGAAACGCTGAAACGGGAGTTTGAAGAAGAACTTCACGCTGAGGTAGAGGTAGATAATCTGCTGGCTATAGGCGAAATTTATTTTCCATGGGGAAAGAGACCCTGCCACCAGATCTGCTTATATTATAATGTTCATTTACTGGACGATAGTATTCCTATGGATGGGGTGTTTCATGGATATGATGAATTGGATCATGAGAGAATCAATCTGGATTTCTGCTGGATTCCGCTGGAGGAACTAAGGAAGGACACGAAGGTATATCCATTGGAACTGATACCTTACATACTTGAGCAGAGAAAAGAAACGGTACATTTTGTTTCAAGGCAGATTTAATTGAGAGGGCAAGGAAAGAAAATGCTGGAAGTAAAATTTTATGACTCAGTGGATGATTCCCTGTTGAAGTTTGCGGTGATCGTCTCACAGAGCAATGGCAAATGGGTATTTTGCAAGCATAAAGAAAGAGACACCTATGAAGTTCCGGGTGGACATAGAGAAGCCGGTGAAAGCATTCTTGAAACGGCGAAAAGAGAATTGCAGGAAGAAACCGGTGCAATCAGGTTCGATATGAAGCCCCTGTGTGTATACTCTGTAACCGGGAAGACCAGAGTAAATGATACGGGAGAAGAATCCTTTGGGCTGCTTTGCTATGCGGAGATAACAGAATTTGCGACAGAACTGCATAGCGAGATGGAGAAGATAGTACTCTTGGACGAACTGCCGGAGGAGTGGACGTATCCGTTGATACAGCCGAAATTGATAGAGAAGTATTTGCAGATGAAAAATACTATTGATTTTCGCCTGCGTGCTTGATAGAATGTAGGTGTAATGAAAGTTTACCGCTGACCGATATGCGGGATATAAATGGTTGGGTCGAAAGTGTAGTCCTTCGCCGTGAGGCGGGGGACTTTTTATATTGAAGTATATAAAGAAATTCCTGTTAAAGTTATACCTTGAATTAAGATAATCAAGTGAATTATAATGACTTTAGTTAAAAAATAAATTTTGCTACATTTAGGAGGTCCCCATGCTATTTATAGAATACCCCAAATGTTCCACCTGTCAAAAGGCAAAAAAGTGGCTGGAGGAACATAATATCACCTATACAGATCGTCACATTGTAGAGGACAACCCCACCTACGAAGAATTAAAAGAATGGCAGAGCAGAAGTGGGCTACCGTTAAAGAAATTCTTCAATACCAGTGGGTTGTTATATAAGAACATGCAGTTGAAGGACAAGCTTCCGAACATGACGGAAGAGGAACAACTTCGGCTGCTGGCCACGGACGGAATGCTGGTAAAGCGGCCGTTTGTCGTGGACGGGGATCTGGTTTTGACCGGATTCCGGGAAGCAGAATGGAAGGAAAAATTAATTTAGTACAAGGAGGACGAATATGAGCAGAGTAAATTTTGGAGCAAAGCCGGTAATGTATCCCATGCCGGTGCTGATCATTGCAACTTATGACGAAAATGGAGTACCCGATGCCATGAACGCAGCATGGGGAATCATTACGGACATGAATGAGATCTCCATCAGTATGTCAGAGCATAAGACCACGGAGAATCTGGCAAAGACCGGAGCATTTACCGTAAGTATCGGAACCGAAGATACCGTGGTAGCCTGCGACTATGTGGGCGTGGAATCTGCGAAGAAAGTACCTGATAAATTCTCAAAGTCCGGTTTCCATGCAGCCAAGAGTGATTTTGTCAATGCACCGTTGATCGATGAACTTCCCATGGCGCTGGAATGTAAGGTGAAAAGTTTTGAAGACGGCATTCTGGTGGGCGATATCGTCAACGTCAATGCGGACGAAAGCATCCTGACGGATGGCAAGATCGATCCGAAGAAATTGAAGCCAATCAGCTATGATCCTGTGAATAATACTTATCTTGCAATGGGAGATAAAGTAGGAAATGCTTTTAAAGACGGTTTGAAATTGAAATAGTAAGATCAAAGAACGCAGGAGGGTTAACCCTCCTGCGTTCCCATCTCATCGGTGGTAGAGCGGATATGTTCTACTGCCGTTTTTACTTGTTCTGCGCAATCCAGGTTGTTCTGGCTCATGGTGTGCACCTGTTCGGCATTAGCTGTGACTTCTTCGGTTACAGCGGACAGATGGGAGATGTTTTCCATAATCTTATTATTGGATTCTGACAAGCCCAGAATGTGGTGATTTACTTCTTCCACCTGGGAAGCCAGTGCTTCCATATTTTTGTTCAGCTGTTCGAAAGTCTCGGAAGCAGCCAGGATCTTTTCGCCCTGCTGTTCGGTAGCTTCAATGGAACCGTTGATAGTGTTGACTACCATGTTGGCATTGACATTCAGCTCGTTAGTAATCTTGGTGATCTCTTCAGTAAAACTCTTGGTCTGCTCTGCCAGCTGACGGATCTGCTGTGCTACAACAGCGAAACCACGTCCGGCTTCACCGGCACGGGCACTTTCGATGGAAGCGTTCAGGGCTAAAAGATTTGTCTGACCGGAGATTGCCATGATGCTTCCGGCGATAGTTTCCACCTCTTTTGTCTTTTCCTGTAATTTTGCCATGGCATCGGTGACGGAATGGTTGGTATCCTTGATCATGGCGGACTGCTGTTTTAAGGATTCCATAGCAGCCATGTTTTTACGGATGCTTTCGTTAGAATCCTCAGCAATCTGAACCATTTGCTCGGAGATATGACTGGTCTGCTCGATAGCATTCTGAATCGTACCGGTCATCTGGCTCTGCTCTTCGATGCTGGTGGCAGTCATATTGGTGGCATCGGAAATTTCCTGCATGCTGTTGGCAACAGATTCCGTAGTTTGTACCAGCTGGTTCATAAGACCTGTGGTTTTGGTGGTCTCCTGATGTACGGTCTGGGATACGTCCAGAACATTATCCAGTACTTCTTTTACATGTTTATGTTCTTCACGGGAAGAATCGATGGCATCATTGTTAAATAATATAGCAATCTTACCGGTTTCCAGAATAATGATTCCAATCAGGAATACCAGCAGGGTAGAGCAGATGGCATTCACATCCTGACCGTAGATTCCCTTCGCAGCCTGAACAATCATGACAATCAGGTAGAGCACGAATAATCCCAAAGCGGTTTTCTTCAGAGATTTTTTCTCATAATAAGGAATCTGTAATATGAAAATGGCGATCAGTGCATAGTGGATGAAACTTGCATCTGTCTGTAAACCAACCAACAGATACTCAATGCCGATCTCGATGGTAGCAAAGACTTTTAATAGTCGTGTCGCCTTATTTCGAAGGTGTGTCACGGTATTTATCACACAGAAAACGGCGATCAGAATGGTATTAGCGTATGTAACAATGGGCGCAATGTTGTGATTTACCAGTTTTAACCACAGATAAAATAGGAACACGATCGCCAAAAGCGAAGAAGCAATAATATAGAACTGGTTCATTCTGATATTGCGTTCCGCGGTGTCCGTATAACGATATTTATTATTTTCTTTCATATCCATAAGTCCCCTCCGTATTCATATTGAAACTATTTTAATTGTAACTGCTTTCACCAATTTTTTCTACATTTTTATTCCATTTTTTAAAAAAATATGGAAATAAAAAAGAAAATTGATACTGATTTTCAATACCAAATGCGCTATAATACTTCTGTTACAACACAGAACATTAAGATGTTGAGATACGAAAGGATACAGAAGTGTTATGACACTGAAAGAATTGGAAATCGGCAAAAGCGCCGTGATCGAAACCGTCGGTGGTTCCGGAGAACTCAGACAGCATTTCCTGGATATGGGTATGATCCCGGGAGCGGAGGTGACGGTGGTAAAGCTGGCTCCGATGGGGGATCCCATGGAATTGCAGGTGCACGGCTATGAACTAACGTTGCGGCTGGCGGAAGCGGATCAGATCGAGATCGCACCCATATCGAAGAGAACAAGAGAACATAAGGGGCTGGATCGGGTGACGGATGCGGAGCACCCGGGCTTAGGTGAGGATGGAAAATACCATTCGAAAAAAGATGAGAATCCTCTGCCGGAGGGAACGACACTAACGTTTGCCCTGGCGGGAAATCAGAACTGCGGCAAGACTACACTGTTCAATCAGCTCACCGGCTCGAATCAGCATGTGGGAAATTTCCCCGGAGTTACCGTAGACCGTAAGGACGGTTCCATCAAAGGGTATCCGGATACTTTGGTGACAGACCTGCCCGGTATTTATTCCATGTCCCCTTATAGTAGTGAAGAGATCGTATCCCGTAATTTTATCCTGTATGAGAAACCCAGAGCTATCATTAATATCGTGGATGCGACGAATATCGAGCGTAATCTGTATCTGACCATGCAGTTGTTGGAAATGAACATTCCTATGGTCGTAGCCCTGAACATGATGGATGAAGTCACCGGCAATCACGGCTCCATCGATGTGAATGCCATGGAAGCGTTCCTGGGAGTACCCGTAATCCCCATTTCCGCTGCGAAAAACGAAGGCGTGGACGAACTGATCCGCCATGCAGTCCATGTGGCAAAATATCAGGAACGACCGTTGCGGCAGGATTTCTGCGATAAAAACGATCATGACGGTTCCGTACACCGTTGCATCCATGCGGTATGCCATCTGATCGAGGATCATGCGGAGTCTGCAAAGCTGCCCCTGCGTTTCGCTGCCAACAAAGCCATTGAAGGAGACCATCTGATCCTGGAGAAGCTGCAGCTGGATGAAAATGAAAAAGAAATGCTGGAGCACATTGTCTGCCAGATGGAGGCGGAGCGTGGCGTGGACAGAAGTGCAGCCATTGCCGATATGCGTTTTGATTTTATCGAGAGATTATGTGAGCAGACAGTAGTAAAACCCAAAGAAAGTAAGGAACGGATCCGCAGTGAGAAGATCGACCGGATCCTCACCGGAAAATATACGGCAATTCCCTGTTTTATCCTGATCATGGTGCTGGTATTCTATCTGACTTTCAATGTCATCGGAGCATGGCTCCAGGGACTGCTGGAACTGGGAATCGGAAAATTGACGGAGATCACCGATGCGGCATTGACGGCAGCTCATGTCAACAGTGCGGTCCAAAGCCTTGTCATAGACGGTATCTTTACCGGTGTGGGCAGTGTACTGAGCTTCCTGCCCATCGTGGTCACTCTGTTTTTCTTCCTGTCTCTGATGGAGGACAGCGGCTATATTGCCCGAGTGGCATTCGTTATGGATAAGCTGCTTCGAAAGATCGGTCTGTCCGGACGAAGCATTGTGCCGATGCTGATCGGGTTTGGATGTACGGTACCGGCGGTCATGGCCACGAGAACACTGACCAGCGAGAGAGACCGTAAAATGACGATCCTGCTGACACCGTTTATGAGCTGCTCCGCAAAATTACCGATTTATTCGTTCTTCGTGAGCGTATTTTTCCCGGGAAAAGGCGGACTGATCATGTCAGCATTGTATCTGTTTGGTATCCTGATGGGAATCCTGGTAGCATTTTTATACCGGGGCACGTTGTTTAAAGGAGAACCGGTGCCCTTTGTAATGGAACTGCCGAACTACCGTCTGCCGGGAGCCAAAAATGTAGGGCAACTGTTGTGGGAAAAGGCAAAAGACTTTTTGCAGAAAGCATTCACTGTGATCTTCATTGCTACCATCGTGGTATGGTTCCTGCAGAGCTTTGACCTGAAACTGAATCTCGTTGAGGATTCAGCAAACAGTATGCTGGCTATGGTATCCGGTCTGCTGGTACCGCTGTTTCGACCGCTCGGTCTGGGGGACTGGCGGATCTGTACCTCTCTGATCAGTGGATTCATGGCAAAAGAAAGTGTGGTAGCAACCCTGGAAGTATTGTTCGGCAGCAGCATTGCCACGGTACTTACCCCGCTGGCAGCCGCTGCATTACTGGTATTCAGTCTGCTGTATACTCCCTGCGTGGCAGCCATCGCTTCTGTACGCAGAGAACTGGGTGGAAAATGGGCCATTGCCGTGGTACTCTGGCAGTGTTTTGTGGCATGGGTGGCAGCCTTCCTGGTACATAGTATCGGCTTGCTGATGGGATTCTAGAAATTTTAGATGATAAGATGACAAATAGAAAACCTGCAGGGGATTATTCCTCCTGCAGGTATTTTATTACACATTTCAGTTCCGGAGAGATCCATTTGTTCCGGTGATACAGAAGCTGCCGCCAGATATCCGGATGAATCTCTGTCATGGGGAGACTGACGAGATTTCCTTTTGCCAGATCTTCTGCTATAACGAACTCCGGCAGATAGGAGATGCCGAGACCCTGACACAGAAGATTGCGGATCAGCTGGGTATCGCCCACCTCCATGATGGGCATTGTCTCCTTGCCGTTTTGGGAGAGCAGATCATCCAGTGCAGCCCGGTAACTCATGTTTTTCTCTGTCAGGATCAGCGGATATTCCAGAATCTGTTCCAGGGTGACCTGAGTCTGTCCGGCTAAGGGGTGACCGGCACCGGTGACGAAGTGAATATCCACCGGAGCTTCGAACGCGGTCACATAATTGTGATTAAAAATACGGCGGTCCAGCGTGTATACAATGTCCACCTGATTCTGTCCCAGCATCTGGAACATTTCGTCAGTGCTGGTAGCGATGATCTTCAACCGGATTCCGGGATATTTTTCATGAAAATCTTTAAAACGGCTGTGAAATTCCCAGCTGGCCAGGGACTCTGCAATGGCGATCCGCACCAGACCCTCCGGAGCGGTGTTGCCGCTGATGTGGGTGGCTTCAGCAGCGAGACGCAGGATCTGCTGGGCCAGGGGTAACAGCTTCTCCCCTTCGTTAGTCAGGGTTACGGTATGCCCGATCCGTTCAAACAGAGGGATGGACAGCTCCTTTTCCAGTTGTTTAATCTGAAAGGATACGGTGGACTGGGTATAACCCAGACGTCCGGCCGCCAGCGTAAAGCTCTTCAGTTCGTTCACCATAACAAAGGTTTCCAGATTTTTGACATCCATAGGGTAGATACACTTTCTATATTGTAAATTCAATTCTTCGATCAATGCAATGCAAATAATTTGTTTTTCAAATATTTAAGAAAATTATATAATGAGAAAATAGGGCTGTCAACGTGTAAAAACGTTTAAAATAAGTAGCTTTGGGAAGGATCAGAGGTATGGAAAACAGAGAAAGACTGGGGAGTCGTTTGGGATTTATCATGCTGTCGGCGGGGTGCGCCATCGGCTGCGGAAATGTGTGGAAATTCCCGTGGATGTGCGGGCAGAACGGTGGCGGAAGCTTCATGCTGATCTACGTGATCTGCCTGATCGTGCTGGGCCTGCCCGCCATGATCATGGAATTCTCCGTGGGGCGTGCGGCGCAGACCAGCCCACTCTATATGTATCGGAAATTATCCGGCGGCAGGGGCAAATGGAATCTGTGGGGCATCGTTTGTCTCATCGGAAACATTGCGTTGATCGCTTTCTATGCGGTGGTGTCCGGATGGATCCTCTATTATTTTGTAAAATTTCTGACAGGGCAGAATCAGGATTTCGGTTTTGAAAAAATGATCACGACGCCCTCGGTGAATGTGGCATATCTGTTAGTCACCTTGCTGATCGCTTTTGTAATATTAAGCTTCAACCTGCAGGGCGGTCTGGAACGTATTACCAAATATATGATGTCAGCATTGATCGTGCTGATGCTGGTGCTGGCGGTGCACAGCTTTACACTTCCGGGAGCAGGAGAGGGATTGAGCTTCTATCTGATCCCACATTTCTCCAAAATTACCGGTTCTGTGGTGGTGGGCGCCATGAATCAGGCATTTTTCACCTTGTCCGTGGGAATGGGCGGCATGGCGATCTTCGGAAGCTATATCGGCAAGGACCGTTCTCTCATGGGTGAGTCTATCCATATTATTATCCTGGATACACTGGTGGCAGTGATCGCCGGTATCATTATATTTCCGGCATGCTTCACTTATGATGTGGAAGTGACGGCGGGGCCCAGTCTTCTGTTCGATACTATGGCGACCGTATTTAACAACATGGCAGGCGGCAGATGGTGGGGAACTTTATTTTTCCTGTTCATGGTGTTCGCAGCCATGTCCACAGTGCTGGGCGTGTGTGAAAATATTCTGGCCATGGTCCGGGAACTGACCGGATGGTCCAGACCGGCAGGGTGTGTAGCGTGTGGTGTCGGATGTTTCCTGTTGGCTCTGACGACAGCACTGGGCTTCAGTGTATTTCATTTTCAGCCGTTTGCAGCGGGGACAACCTGGCTCGATTTCTGGGATTTCCTGGTGTCGAATAACATCATGCCCATAGGTTCGATCCTGCTGGCAGTATTTTGTTGTTATAAGGTCGGCTGGGGCTGGGACAAATTCCTGGAGGAAGCAAATGCCGGCAAGGGCTTAAAGGTCCAGCCGTGGATGAAGCCGGTGTTCAAATATTTTGTGCCGGCGGCAGTGCTGTTCATCTATGTGTACGGAATGGTAAATTTTGCATGGAAATAGGAGAAATGAGATCAAGATAGGAAGAGACAAACGACGGTGGGGTGAGAACTCTGCCGTTTTTGTGTATAGGATGAGCAGGGAAGCGGTTGCACCGAGACTCAAAATTGGGTAGTATGTAATTATTCAGAGGTGGTTTTGTGAATAGGATTCTGAATAGTTATGGCAGTATAAAGAATAGAAGCAGGAGACATCTATGACAGAGCAGGAGATCCGGACGATATTACGCAGACAAAGAGAATATTTTGCTACGGGAGCCACGCTTTCCCGGGAATTCCGGGCAGAACAGCTGGGAAAGTTAAAGGCTTCCCTGCAGCGCCATGAAACAAAATTGAACGATGCACTGCAACAGGATCTGGGGAAAAGCCGGATGGAAAGCTACATGTGCGAGATCGGACTGACGCTCTCGGAGCTGACCTGGATGCAGAAACACCTGCGGGGGCTGATGCAGGAAAAGAGAGTGCCGACACCGTTATCGCAGTTCGCGGCGAGGAGCTTCCGGTCTCCGTCACCCTATGGCACCGTGCTGATCATGAGTCCATGGAATTATCCGGTGCTATTGACGCTGGATCCGTTGATCGATGCTATTGCCGCAGGGAATACCGCAGTGGTAAAACCCAGTGCCTATGCTCCGGCGACGGCAGCAGTGTTAAAAATGATTTTGGAAGAATGCTTCCAGGCGGAATATGTGGCGGTGATCACCGGCGGCAGAGCAGAGAATCAGGCATTGTTACAGCAGCGGTTTGATATGATATTTTTCACCGGAGGCAAGACCGTTGGACGGGAGGTGCTGAGAAGTGCTGCGGAATATTTGACCCCGGTGACGCTGGAGCTGGGCGGGAAAAGTCCCTGTATCGTGGATGCTACGGCGAAGCTTCCGCTTGCGGCGAGGAGGATCGTATTCGGAAAATATCTAAACTGCGGGCAGACCTGTGTGGCACCGGATTATGTGTTGTGTGATGTCAGGATCCGCGACCGATTGGTGGAAGCTATCCGGGCGGAGATCGCGAGGCAGTTTGGTGCAGATCCCCTGCAGAATCCGGATTACGGGAAAATCATTAACGAGAAGCATTTTCACAGACTGTTGGGATTGCTGGATGCGGAAAAAATCGTCTGCGGTGGACAGTATGACGAGAAGACCTTGCGCATTGCGCCTACGGTGATGACGGATGTGGACTGGTCGGATGCCGTGATGGGAGAAGAGATTTTTGGACCGATCCTGCCGGTGGTGACTTATAATGCGTATGATACAGATAAGAGCATTGCACAAAATGATTTTAGAGAGGAGGGTTCTGGAACCCATACTGCCGCGGGAGATTTTGTGGCTTGGGCGATCCGCTGTGTGGAGGAACACCCCCATCCGCTGGCACTGTATTTCTTCAGTGAAGATAAAAAAGCCCAGAGACGGATCCAGGATCACTGCCATTTTGGCGGTGGCTGCATCAACGACACCATCATTCATCTCGCCACCAGCGCCATGCCCTTCGGCGGCGTGGGTGAGAGTGGCATGGGTGGGTATCACGGCCGCACCGGATTCGAGACCTTCAGCCATTATCGGAGTATCGTGGACAAAAAGACATGGATGGATCTGCCGATACGGTATCAGAGGTATGATGAGAAAAAAGAGATGTTGTTGCGGCGGTTTTTGAAGTAACGTCCTGAAAA
This sequence comes from Simiaoa sp., assembly GCF_051972595.1. Lineage (NCBI taxonomy): Bacteria > Bacillati > Bacillota > Clostridia > Lachnospirales > Lachnospiraceae > Simiaoa > Simiaoa sp. Next base: position 10,398 of record NZ_JBOKRY010000063.1, read on the forward strand.
GTGTAGCCTAAAGAGGAAATTACGTCCTGAAAAATGTAACAAATTGTGAAATTAACGCCTTAAAAGTGTTGAAACACTTTTTGGGGTCTTAATTTTGTTGACAGTGAAAATTTATATGGATAGAGTAGAAGTAGATAATTGCAATAGATAATTCAGGGAGGCGGACAGGAAACGATTTGCAGAACTTCCGTAATTCCCATAGAGGTAAAAGCAGAGGAAAACCTCAGAGCGAAGAGCCTGAAGATGTTCTGCAAAAAATATCAGCCGAAAATTGCGATCCGGACGTCAATGTCGGATTACAGAGAGCAGGAATGGATGACGAATATTCCGCTTTATAATATAGATTATGTAAAAAATATGTTGAAGAATAAATAAAAGGAGAAAAAAATGGCAGAGTTAGAAAACAGTAAGGATTTAATCAGTGTGTTATGGAGTGGAGCGGATATTCTTCGTTCTAAAATGGATGCTAACGAGTATAAGGACTACTTATTAGGAATTGTTTTTTATAAGTATCTTTCGGATTCATTTTTAATCAAGGTGTATGATTTGATCTATGATGAAAAGCCGGAGAACTTAAAGGTTGCTTTAGAGGCATACAAAGAAGCTCTGGAAGATAGCAGTGCAGAAGAATTAAAAGAACAAATCAAGTCAGAATGTCATTACGTAATTGAACCGGAACTTACATATACATGTTTTGCTGATGCGGCAAGGAACAACTCATTTAATCGAGAGCAGTTGCAGAAAGCCTTTAATAATATTGAACAAAGCGATCCTTTATTTGCAGATTTATTTACGGATATTGACTTATATTCTAATCGTTTAGGGACAGGAGATCAAAAACAGAGTGATACTATTTCGAATTTGATTAAGGAAATTGATAAAGCAGATTTATTGAATTCAGATGCAGAGATTCTGGGAAATGCTTATGAGTACCTTATCGGTCAGTTCGCATCGGAAACAGGAAAGAAAGCGGGAGAGTTCTATACGCCGCAGGCAGTATCAAAGATTTTGACAAGAATAGCGATTGCAGGACAGGAAGATAGAAAAGGATTATCTGTATATGATCCTTGCATGGGTTCGGGATCTCTTCTGTTAAATGCAAAAAAATATGCGAAAGAGCCTAATTATATTAAATATTATGGACAGGAACTGAATACTTCAACATATAACCTGGCTAGAATGAATATGTTTTTGCACGGAATAGTACCGGAAAATCAAGTCCTTCGAAATGGTGATACTCTTGACGGAGACTGGCCGACTGGCGAAGAAACTGATTTTAATATGGTATTGATGAATCCGCCGTATTCTGCAAAATGGAGTGCTGCTGCAGGATTTTTACAGGATGAGAGATTTAGCGATTATGGTGTGCTTGCACCCAAGTCAAAGGCCGATTATGCCTTCTTACTGCATGGTTTGTATCATTTGAAAAGTAATGGAACAATGGCAATTGTATTACCACATGGTGTGCTTTTCCGTGGCGCGGCAGAAGGTAAGATAAGAGAAAAATTACTTCGCTCCGGTAATATTTATGCGGTTATTGGATTGCCGGCAAACCTTTTCTACAATACATCAATTCCTACATGTATTGTGGTTTTGAAAAAACACAGAGAAGGTCGAGATGTTCTCTTCATTGACGCTTCACAAAAGTTTGAAAAAGGTAAAAAACAGAATGCCATGACTGATGGACATATTGATTCAGTTATGAAACTTTATAACGAAAGAGTAACGGTAGATAAAGAAGCATACCTTGCAAGTTTTGAAGACATTGAACGAAATGATTTCAATTTGAATATTCCTCGATATGTAGATAATTTTGAGAAGGAAGAAGAGATTGATCTAAATGAACTTTTGGTAAGCATGACAAACACGGATAAGGAACTGGAACAGGCGCAAGGAGACTTTTTGTTACTTATGAAAGAATTGACCTCACCGGATGAAGATGTCATGTTTGCTTTGAATGAGTTAATTAGAAAGATGGAGGGGTGATGGACATGGCAAAACCTAAAATTAGATTTAAAGGATACACAGACGATTGGGAACAGCGTAAGTTGGGAGAGATAGCTACCTTTATTAACGGAAGGGCATATTCGCAAGAAGAATTATTGAGTTCAGGGAAGTACAAAGTATTAAGAGTTGGAAATTTTTATACAAATGATTCTTGGTACTTTTCTGAACTTGAATTAGAAGACAAATATTATGCTGAAGAAGGGGATTTATTATATACTTGGTCGGCTACATTTGGACCCCATATATGGCATGGAGACAAGGTAATATACCATTATCACATCTGGAAAGTTGAATTAAAAGAGAATTTTGAAAAGTGCTTTGCAGTACAATTATTGGAGCGCGATAAGACAGCAATTTTATCTGATAAAAATGGTTCTACAATGGTTCATATTACGAAGGCAGGAATGGAAGAAAAGTCGGTTATTATTCCGGGAAATATTAATGAACAGGCTCTGATAGGAGCATACTTTGATGAGCTTGATCACCTCATCACTCTTCACCAGCGAAAGTGTGAAGAAACAAAAAAATTAAAAAAATATATGTTACAAAAAATGTTTCCACAAAATGGACAGACTGTTCCGGAAATTCGTTTTGCTGGTTTTACTGATGCTTGGGAACAGCGTAAGTTTCCTGAATTTGTTTCATTTTTTAATGGTTTGACTTAT
>NZ_JBOKRY010000064.1:0-12735 GCF_051972595.1 Simiaoa sp.
CCCACCGGGAGACCTTACATCGAGGAAGGATGTCCCGTCCGCCGTGGGCGTTCGTGGCTTCTTCACTAAATCTCAATTTAAAACTCTACTTCTCAAACTTCTCGTGAAGGTACTCCGAGAGTTTGGTGTTCTCGCTGTAGTCCACGGGACAGTCGATAATGCAGGGAACCGTCTGCTGAAACGCATCTTCCAAAATCGGCAGCAGGTCCTCTGCCTTCTCTACGCGGTAGCCTTTCGCATGCATGCTTTCGGCATACTTCACGAAATCAGGATTCTGGAAATCCACAAAACAGTTATGTCCGAAGTGATCCATCTGTTTCCATTTGATCAGGCCGTAGCTGGCATCGGAGAAGATCAGTGTTACGATAGGTGTCCCCTCTCTCAGTGCCGTCTCATATTCCTGGCTGTTCATCATAAATCCGCCATCCCCGGAGATCGCCAGCACTTTTTTCTCCGGATAGATCAGCTTGGCCGCAACGGCTCCCGGAACAGCAATTCCCATGGTAGCAAATCCATTGGAAATGATACAGGTATTTGGTTCGTAGCAGTTGTACTCTCTGGCGATCCACATTTTATGAGCACCCACATCCGAGATTACAATATCATCCGCACCCATGAATTTCCGCACATCATGCAGTATTTTCTGGGGCTTCATGGGAAAAGAAGTATCCTCCGCATAGCTTTCATACTCTGCCACCATTTCGGCCCGCAGCTTCAGAAGTTCTTCCGGTTCTTCCTTCGCATCGCTACGATACTGAATCTGTTGTAAGGAATAGGAAATATCTCCAATGACCTCAACCTCCGGCTGATACAACATGTTGATATGTGCAGGTCTCTGATCGATATGAAGAATCTTATGTTTTCCACCTTCATTCCATTTTCCGGGAGCGAACTCCACAATATCATATCCCACGGCGATTACCAGATCTGCCATATCCAGCACTTTGTTCTGATAGTCCTTCTGAGGAATTCCGATCGTCCACATAGAATATTTGTTGTTAAAAGGAATGATTCCCTTTGCCATCATGGTATTGACCACCGGTATCTTCAATGCATCCGCAAAGCTGGTCAGCGCTTCACCCGCATGATTTCTCACCGCACTGTGCCCCACAAGGATCACCGGATGCTCTGCTTTGAAGATCATTGCTGCCGCCTGATCAATACTTGAAAAGGAAGCATATTCTTTATCTCTTTCCGGTTTTTTCAACGGCTGTGCGGCAATACCGGAGCTGACCGGCAGCTTTGCCACATTCGTCGGGAGATCTACATGACAGGCTCCTGGCTTTTCACTTTCCGCATATTTAAAAGCAATTCTTACGATCTCATTCACGGAATTGGGATTGACGATCTGTTTGCTTCTCTTGGTAATCGGAGCAAAAAGTTCTACCAAATCCAAATACTGATGAGAGGTCAGGTGCATCCGCTCCGTTCCCACCTGTCCGGTAATGGCAATCAGAGGCGCTCCGTCGGAATTTGCATCCGCGGTACCGGTGATCAGGTTCGTTGCTCCGGGTCCCAGTGTGGAAAAGCACACACCTGCCTTTCCCGTCAGTCTTCCGTACATGTCCGCCATGAATGCAGCACCCTGTTCATGTCTTACTACAACGACCCGGATGTCCGACTTCTCCAGTGCATTCATCATATCCAGATTTTCTTCTCCCGGGATACCGAAGACATATTTTACGCCTTCGTTTTCCAGACATTTCACCAGCACCTCAGCTACGGTACTCTGCTTATTTTCCTGCTCGCTCATAGGTTTCACCTCGTGGTTTTCATAACTTTTTTAATATCTATAAAATAAAAGAGACAACGACTTCCACTTCTACGGACTTCGTTGTCTCTTTATTCGCTCATGTTAGCACAGAACCTTTGGAACGTCAATCAGATTCTCCCCAGCCTTGCCTTAAAATCTTCATATCCAAAATGCACGAGTTCTTCGCATATTCCTGGTTCAGCAATCCGCTCCCGCCGCCATGGCAGATACTGGCAGCCCTCCTCCGAAATAAAAATGCGTTCCGTGCGCCTCATCTGCCAGACAGAGTATGCCGGCATCATGCGCCATTTTTACGATGGCCCGCAGATCGCTGCAGATTCCGTAATAGGTCGGATTGTTGACCAGTACCGCTACCGCCTTCGGATGCTCTGCGATTGCCTTTGCCACCTGCTCTCTCTTTATTCCCAGCGAAATTCCCAGCCGCTGGTCCACCTCAGGATTTACATAGACCGGAATCGCTCCGCACAATACCAGGGCATTCAACACACTGCGGTGGACATTACGTGGCAGGATGATCTCATCCCCCCGTTTGCAGGCAGTCAGCACCATACTCTGTACCGAGCTGGTAGTGCCTCCCACCATAAGAAAAACATGTGCCGCTCCAAATGCATCTGCTACCAGTTCTTCCGCTTCCCGGATGACGGATACCGGGTGGCACAGATTGTCCAGCGGCTTCATGCTGTTGACATCCACGCCCACACATTGTTCCCCCAGGAATTTTGTCAGTTCAGGATTGCACCGAAGTTTTCCAGTGCTTCATGGATCGGAGCCCTGCGCTGATCCATATGGGTATGCTTCTCGCTCATATCCCATTCCTCCCTTTGTTATCAAAAAGTGTCGCAGTCTGTTCTGTCACCATGACATTTTCCAAATACAGATTCTTGTGCAAGCAAAAATCTGTACTTGGCTCATCGTATACACAAAAAAACAGGCTGCGCATTTGCACAACCTGTTTATCTTCTCAGTCGATTTTCTGTCATTGCAGAATCAGCGTTTTCTCCGGAAATGTCATTTATTACAGAATCCCACAACACATCCCTGCAGGATGCATTCAAAAGCTCTGTTTTCTTCCCTTGATTTTCCATTGCTTCTTTGCATTTATTTTGAAAAGACTTTCACACATCCTGTCTCTCAAAATCGATTTATTTTAACATTCCTATAATTATTTTATCAATTACTTTTGAACTATTTCTCATTTTTCTTGTTTTTTGCCATTTTCCCGGCAACAAACCCAAAGGCATTCCGCACTGCGGGACCGGCGAAAAAGATCTGCCAGCACAGCGCCATAGGGAAGTTCTGGACGGTCTTCTGCAGCCACAGGGCGATGATCTGGCTGCCGGGATGCATGAAAAGGCAGGTGGCGATAAAGCTCATCACCGGGCACATCAGGCATACGATCATGGAAGAGATCGCCAGTGTGATAAAAATAGGCTTATCCTCCGGGGATATCATGCGGAATGCCAACTTCCGGGACAGTTTTTCTACGACAAAGTATTCCAGAATATAGGCGATGGGCCACATGATAGGAATCTCGTGGAACGCTAACAGGAAGATCTCGTTGGTCATTCCTCCCTTGTCCAGTGCGATGTTGTAACAGACCATGGCGTACACCATAACGAACGCCATGATCAAGGTGAAAATAATGTTCTGTAATTTTGTTTTCGGCATAATTGGATGCCCTCCTTTTCTAAAAATGAGCGCAAAAAGACACATGTGTGTTGTTCGTTAATCAGTGAGCAGTGCGCACATGTGTCGTTTCCAATTCTTACCTAAAGTCTTTATGCTGTTTTACTATTTTTGCAACGGTGAGATTTTATCACATAGATTCCGGAAAAGTCAATATGAAATAATGGATTTTTTCTTCCATGGATTTCTTCGGCGGTCCCCAGGATCTTACGTCCTTTTCCTTACCGTTCTATCTTAGATACAGATGGGAGGAAAAAATTATTTTATATGTCTCTGAATAGACGCAAACGGGACTGTCCTTTCGAACAGTCCCTGAAGAGAAAAAGAGAAACCAAAATAGTTTTGGATAAAAGCAAATTAATTCTGAACGTTGAATGCGCCCATGCCGGGATATACGGCTGCCGCACCCAGTTCTTCCTCAATACGGAGTAACTGGTTGTATTTCGCCACACGCTCGGTTCTGCTGGGAGCACCGGTCTTGATCTGACAGGTGTTCAGTGCCACTGCCAGGTCAGCAATGGTGGTATCCTCAGTCTCACCGGAACGATGGGATGAGATAGCGGTGTAGCCTGCCTTGTGTGCCATCTTGATGGCTTCCAGCGTCTCGGATACGGATCCGATCTGGTTCAGCTTGATGAGGATGGAGTTACCACAGCCAAGGGATATTCCCTTTGCCAGTCTCTCGGTATTGGTTACGAAGAGGTCATCACCGACTAACTGTACCTTATCGCCCAGTTCTGCGGTCAGCTTTTTCCAGCCTTCCCAGTCTTCCTCATCCAGTGCATCTTCTATCGAAATGATGGGGTATTTCTCCACCAGTTTCTTCCAGTGTGCGATCAGTTCTTCAGAGGTAAATACGGTGCCTGCCTTAGGCAGCTTGTATTCGCCGACCTTGCCGGTCTTCCATTCGCTGGAAGCGGCATCCATAGCAATCTTGAAGTCCTTACCGGGCTCGTAGCCTGCTTCCTTCACAGCCTCTAAGATCGTCTCGATAGCTTCTTCGTCAGACTTTAGTGCCGGTGCAAAACCACCCTCGTCACCTACGGAAGTAGCCAGTCCTCTGTCCTTTAAAATAGAAGCCAGTGCGTGGAATACTTCAGCGCACCATCTTAAGCATTCCTTAAAGGAAGGCGCACCTACGGGCATGATCATGAATTCCTGTACATCCAGGCCGGAGGACAGTGCATGGCAGCCACCGTTGATGATGTTCATCATAGGAACCGGAAGTCTGTTACCGGAGATACCACCCAGGAAACGATACAGGGGAATATCCAGGGAAATCGCTGCGGCTCTTGCACTGGCAATGGATACTGCCAGGATCGCATTGGCTCCCAGCCTGGACTTATCCTTGGTTCCATCCGCATCGATCATTGCCTTATCAATCGCATAAATATCAGAAGCATCCATTCCCTGCAATGTCTCATTGATTACAGTGTTAATATTCTCCACCGCCTTCTGCACACCCTTGCCCAGATATCTGCTCTTGTCTCCGTCTCTTAACTCCAGTGCTTCGAATTCACCGGTGGATGCTCCGCTGGGAGCCATACCACGACCGATCGTACCATCCACCAGCGTCACCTCTGCTTCTACGGTAGGATTACCTCTGGAATCCAGGATTTCTCTTCCGATTACTTTTTCAATCTCTAAATAATTCATTTCGTTCTTCTCCTTTATCCTCTATATCTAAACTTTTTATTTCCAAACCTTCTCTTTCGTAAATCCCCTATAAGGGCTGAAAAACTCCTCCCGGGAGATCCCCTCCCGGCAGTCCGCGGATTCAGCAGCTCCGTTTCCTCTGAGGAGTTTCACATGATTCACTCATTAGTTAGTTGCGCCTAACCCTTGAATTATTATATCGGGTATTCTTCGAAATAGCAATAGTTATAAATGAGAGGATTTCTCAAAGAGTTCCCAAAAGGTGTTTCCATGTATATTCCTTTGTTTTTAGGTAAGATTAATTTTAGACTTTCTTTTATATATTTTTCATCTATTTCTAAAATGTCATTCCTTTAAAACTAAAATATAGTAAAATAGACTTCATCAAATCTTAAAAGAAAACATTTAAATAGTGCTGCATCTGCGGCAGAATGAGAGGCAATATGAGGAGTTTCGGTGAGATCCTTACATCCCTGCGGGAAGAACGGGGCATCTATCAGAAGGAACTGGCTGCCATATTAAAAGTATCCGTTGGCACCGTCTCTAATTATGAGAACAATATTCACTTCCCGGATCAGGAAGCATTACTGCAACTGGCTGATTATTTCGGAGTGACCGTTGATTATCTGTTGGGGCGTACTTCCTATCGTTATAGTCTGGATACCCTGAATGAAGAGTATGCTCCCGGCATGACCGTGGCTGAGCTGGTGGATATCATACAGCATTTCAGTCCCCAGAACACGGCATCCTTTTTGGATTATATCGAACTTCTGCAATTACGACAAAAGGCAGAGGATTGCTCCTCTACCTCGTAGATAAAAACTGCTGTTCCCGGATGGCCGCCTGGTCGTCCGGGTAATTTTGTAAGTAGGCTTTTAACAGCACTGCCGCTTTCTGATAATCCTGCAGATATTCATATGCTACGATCTCGTTGAAAGACAAGGTCTGCATCAGGCTGTTTCCTTCGATCTGTTTTCCTGCCTGAAATGCTTCCAGCGCCTTCTGGTAGTCCTTTTTCGCCATCTCACATAATCCCAGCTGATTATAGATCTCCGCATCCGGTCCCTGCTTGGACAGGTAATTGCTATACACACTGGAGGCATAATTATAATCTCCGGTGGCTGCATAAGCTTTCCCCAGGTACAGATAGCTGTCCACTCCACCCTTACCCTTGGCTTCTTCCAGTGCCAGGTAGGCTTTCTGATAATCTCCCAGGTAATAATAAATACGACCGCTGTCATAGGCATCCAGCTGTTTTGCCGTATTCAGTACATTTTGCAGATACTCCTGCCCGACTTCCCGGTATCCGTAGTCTGCCAGGGCTTCGTAGATCTCGATCAGCCGGTCGTAATTCTTCGGGTCCATAGAGATTGCCTTGTCGAAATCCGCCTTGGCACTCTCGTAATCTCCCAGTTCCAGTTCCGCCGATCCCCGCAGGAAGTAGGCGTCCTTCTCCTCCGGCTTCAGTCCCAGAATGGCATCATACACCTTTTTCGCTTCCGCAGGCTGTCCGTTCTTCCGGTAGGCGGCTGCAAGATAATAGTTCATATCGTAGTCTACGTTCTGCACCCAGCCGTCACTAAGCTCCAACGCCTCTGTAAAATACTGCACTGCCTGATCATATTCTGTCAGCCCCATGCTGGCAATCCCCCGGCCTCTTGCAATAAGACGGCTGTTTTCCTTCTGTGCTTCCGCTTCGTCAAAGGCTGTCAATGCACCCTGATAATCCAGTGTTTCCACCAGCTGCATCCCTTCGGTGATTTTCGTAGTATCATTTCCGCAGCCTGTCAGCATGCTTATCATCAGACAACAGACTCCTGCCATCACTATTTTCTTATGTGTTTTACCCATGCTTTCCTCCACGGTCTGTTTCGATCCTTACTGCTCTATTACTTTACTGCTCGTCCAGTTTGGATGTGCAATGAGGACATCTCGTTGCGTCAATGGCGATCTCGCTCTTACAGAACGGGCATTTCTTCATCGTAGGTGCTGCCGGAGTCTCCTCTTTATGGTGCAGGGTGTCTCCCAGCTTGTTGATGAATTTTACCAGACAGAAGATCACAAATGCGGTGATCAGGAAATTGATGACCGCTGTGATAAAATTACCGTACATCAGCACCGGTGCGGTGTCACCGCTTCCCAGCTTCACATACAAATTAGAAAAATCCGTGCCTCCGAAGATTGCCAGAACCGGAGTAAGGATATCCTGATTCAGAGAAGTAACGATAGCGGTAAATGCGCCGCCGACGATCACGCCGACTGCCATATCCATTACATTTCCCCTCAGAATAAACTTTTTAAATTCCTGCACGAATCCGCTTTTCCTGCTCATTTTCTCTTCCTTCCTCTTATGGTATACTGTTTGGCCCGCGCCATTCCACGTTCGACCCGCGCCATTCGCAAAGTCGCGCTGCCGCACTTTCCTTCACTTCGTAACTATTTTTTCTCATGGATTGATGCCGGTCCATGGTCGAACTGTTTTGTTCCATAATAGCATACACCCCTTGAAACCTCAATAGGAAATGGGGTATACTCTTTTCAGAAAATACAGTAAGAAATAGAAGGAATACTATTTATGCAGCGGATCAATGAAGACATCAAAACCGGCAATTTCAAACAGATCTACCTGCTCTACGGAGAGGAACGTTATCTGAAGAACCAGTACACGACCCGTCTGCGTAAGGCGTTGTGTCAGGACGGCGACGAAATGAACACCCATTTCTATCAGGGGAAGGATTTCTCCTTGGGACAGGTCATCGATCTGGCAGAGACGCTGCCTTTTCTGGCAGAACGCCGTGTCATGTTTTTCAAAGATACCGGGCTCTTCAAAGCCGGTGGGGAAAAGCTTGCGGAGTACCTGGCAAACCCCAACGACACCACCTTTTTCGTATTCACGGAAAGTGAAGTGGATAAGCGCAGCAAGCTCTACAAAGCCGTGCAGTCCAAGGGATATGTGGCAGAGTTCACAGTACAGGATGAGAATTCCCTGAAACGCTGGATTGCCGGTATCCTGGGCCGCGAAGGGAAAAAAATCTCCGAGAACACCGCACAGCTCCTTCTCTCCAAGACCGGCACGGATATGGAAAATATCCAGATGGAGCTGGAGAAGCTGATCTGCTATTGTCTCGATCGGGATGTAGTCACCGCGGAGGATGTGGAGGCCGTCTGCACCACCCGTATCACCAACCATATCTTCGATATGGTCAATGCCATTGCGGAAAAACAGCCCCAGAAAGCCTTGCAGCTCTATTACGATCTGCTGGCACTGAAGGAGCCGCCCATGCGGGTGCTGTTCCTGATCGCCAGGCAGTGTAACCTGCTGCTCCAGACCAAGGAATTAAAAAGCAGAGGCCATGACAATAAGACCATTGCCTCCAAGATTGGTGTACCGCCCTTTGCCGCCGGAAAATATGTGGCACAGGCATCCCATTTCAAGACTTCCGTGCTGAAAAATGCTGTAAAGCAGTGTGTAGAGACCGAGGAAGCCGTGAAATCCGGGCGGATGAATGATATGATGAGCGTGGAGATACTGATTTTGTCGGTATTGCCTTCATAAGTTTACGAAATGCATTGGGTGAGTTCTGCCCATGATATATAAAAGTCCATGGACAGTTTTCCTGCTCATGGACCTTTTATTTGCATTACTTTTATTCGCATTAATTTTATTATCGTGTTACATATCTAGCTTCAAAGTAATAGTCTTCTGCAATGATACCTGTGACGCCTTGAACTTTTTTGGATATACATCTTTGTATCTGTAAATACTCAGGATAATTCCCACCAGTGCGTAGCACAGTAAAATATTATTTCTGCCAACAGATAAGAACGGCAGGAAGGTCGATGTCAGCGGGATCCATCCCAACATTCCCGCAAAGTTCAGAGAAATATTTAATAAAATGATCATTCCGCATCCGAATCCCATCACCATGCCTAGTTCATTTTTCTGTCGGGCCGCAGCTCCGAACATAAACAATACCAGTGCTGCTAGGATCGCGGCTACAAAGATTCCGGCCAGCAATCCGTAACTGTTCAGAATATAAGAAAAAATGTAATCCTGATTGAATTCCGGCAAACCTCCAACCACATCTTTGCCGCTGTTGCCCCAGAGTAAAATGTTTTCATTAAATTTATGAAGCATAGACGTCATGTAATTGGCATCTCCGGACGCGGTGAAAAAGGAACGGATCCTTGCTTCCTGATATGGTACCAGCATATGAAATGCGTACTTTACAGTCAGTAACAGAGCAGGTGCTGCCGTGAAAAACAGCCACACGCCGATAATCGTCTTTTTCACGGGCAGTTGAAACCACCCCTTCCAGATAGCCGCCGTAAGTTCTATCAGCATACTGACCATCATGATGACGGCTACACCAAGGCTGGGAATCCGGGACGTAATAAATACCGGAAGGATCATCCACAGGATTGCCCTGCACAGTGCAAAGACACCGCCATTCCTGTATTTATATAAGATAGCTCCGTAAATTGGTACATAGAACATCATCAGGGAAGTCATCGCCACCCGGAGCCTTCCAAATCCGATCCAGTTGCCGATTCCATCGACATAATCAAAACCACCAAAGCCTGCCACCTGCAGTCCTCCCAGAATCAGGATGGCTCCCCCAATGAACCTGGAATACTTTGCAATTACCGTATAATCCAGAAAATAGATTACGCACATGAGAAGTAAGCCAATCACTACGGCTGCGCCAAAGCCCTCTGCAGCATACCGGTATCTTTCCTGCATCCTTATTTCCAGCTCCTGATAACCGGGTTGTCTGAGAATGGATTGCTGTATCAGAATGCCCAGCAGGCTTAAAATTCCTACGATCACAAATAACTTCCATGCAATCTTAGGCTTGTGGATCCGATCCAGCGAGATCCCCACTTCTACCGGATCCCCCATATTCGTAACCGCATTTTTCTCTGCTTCCTCATAGCTCATTCCCTCGGAAAGATTGTCTGCGATCTGGCATTCTATATGGTCTCTTATCTCCTCAGCGATATAGGGTCTGGCTTTTTTACAGCGGATCTGTGACAACAGTTTTTCCAAATATGTCTCCATCCTTATACCCCCATTGCCAGAACGCTGGTCACTGCAGACTGATATTCCATCCACTCCGCTTTTTTTGTTTCCAGTAATTTTCTGCCTTCTTTCGTAATACTGTAATACTTCCTCGTCTTGCCTGCATATTCCTGCTCATATACCGTAAGCAGGCCCTTCGCTTCCAGCCCATGCAACAGCGGATACAGCGTACCTGCTTTTAACTCGAACACGTTACAGGATTTTTTCCGCAGCGTATCGATCATCTCGTATCCGTACATATCCTTCTCCGCCAGTAATCTGAGCAGAAGCATCGTCATACTTCCCGACATCAGTGATTTGTCCACAGCCATTTTTTGTCCTCCTTATATAGATAGCCGATATATATCGTTGTCTATAATATATATCGGCTATCTATATATGTCAATATTTATTTTTTCAACCTAATCACTAATTCATCTCGACTTCATCTACTATTTCGTATTTGTTATCCGTATCTTCTTTTCTTATAATAAACAGCACATCCGTAGTCATCTCGTTTTGCTCTTTTGCGGTCACTATATAACGGTTACCCCAATCCTGCTTCCATATTTTGATGGAGTCTTCATCAATGCCCCATGCGAAACCATCCGCTTCCATGCGGTACAATTTTCCGTCCACTTCGTCATATAGCTTTCCCAGGTAGCAGGGGGTAAAAACTTCCTGTATATAAATATCATCATAGATATCTTCAGCCTTTTGTTCATAATAATCCCAGGAGTCCGCCACCTTCACACGGTACATTACCGTCTCCCGGCCATCTGGCAGATTTACGGAAAGGCTGTCCTTGCTGTCTACCGTGGAATCCCACGCACTTAATAACTCGTTCAACAAATCATATCTTTCATTTAACAGTCCGGTGATATCGTTATAGACAGCACTCTCGCTCTCTCTGTCTAACAGCGTTCCCCGAATTGTCAAATCATTATTTTCTGTATTTTCTACATTTTCAATGCTTTCCGATACCGTTGCATCCTCCGGCTCCCATTCACGGATCTGGCAGCTTGCAACCATCTGTGAGATAATCTTTTTGTATTTTTTATAATCCTTTTGTGACATAGAGATGGTAATGTTATAGAATCTCTGACCGGTGAAATCCCCTTTAAAAACATAGGATTCGCTTACCCCTTCACCGCTTGTTTCGATTCCATGAAGTGCCGTAAGTTCCTCATTCACTTCAATGGTCTCCAGATCATTTTCATCCCCTGCATAATAGGGAGAAAAGCTGTTGCAAAAATAGATGCTGCTCTCCTGGCTGTCATCCGGAAAAAGCCGGATTCCCTCGTCGGGACTGGCTTCCTCTGTCTCGGTCGCAGGCCACCCTTCCTGAAGCTTCGCTGTCCATTCTACCGGTCTGTCTATGCTTAAGGTAAACCCTGCTGCCTCATTTGTGTATTCGCAGCGGATCATCTCCTGCTTTCCACAACCGGTCATTGCCCATAATGCTGCTAAAATCATCAGACCCACAATCCATTTTTTACCCATAAGCACCTCCGCCATTCTACTCTGCTGTTGTTATCTTTACACCCTGTGTAATATCTTCCGCCCAGGATTTTTCCTCCCTGCAATAGCGGAACTCCTTCGTATTCAGTTCAATTGCTCCTAATTTTTCCTGTCCCGCAATATATAAGTCATCCCCAATGCGGTAACCCTCGCAGAACGCATCTATAAGTCCCGAGGTAGGATGCCCCTCGGTCCCCATAAGTAACCTCCTAATATTCCGGTCAGAATAAATACCATAAAGTAGAGTCCCGGAACACCTGCGACAAAAATATAAAACGCTATCTGGAAGCTCCAGATGGGGATTAACAGATTGAGCGCTGCCACACAGGCAACACCAAAAGCAACATATTCCGCACCTTTTGCTTTGTCCCGTCTGGTCCTTGTCGCCAGCAGGAATCCCCATGCCGTATAGAGCAGCATACGTACCACCGTCCGGACTCCGCTCATTCCATCAAAAGAAGTTTTGTAATCCTCCTTTAGTGCCACCAGGACAATCAGGATCACAACAGACAAAATAATTTTGTAGTAATTTGAAAAAATTTTCTTCATAGCTGCTCCTTTCATTCTACATTCAGGAATGTATATTCCCTCATATCCGTTTCCTTCCACGCCAGGGCGTCTACCCTGTTCCTGTAATATGAAACCTTGACAATATTGGTGCCGAGTTCTTCCCGGTCCACCTCTTTTCTGACTACATTCAAATACTCATTCAGTTTTTTAGCCGTTACTTCCCCTTTTACCACATATGATATTTCATACACATTTCCACAGTCCGAATCATCGATATATCTTGTGCCTATCTGCTGATATGCAGGTTCTCTTTCTGCATGATGTTTTTGCTCCTTAATTGTGCTTGATAATGATATCATTATACAATTGAGCAATCGGAAAAGCAATTGAGCGGATGGAAACCTTCCTCTTCATTAACCATAACGAAAGATCTTGCGCTATTTGTTACAAATGCGTTGAAGATTTATACTTAAAGTTGATTGCATTAGTAACTTCTACTGCCATGCTTCAGAAAAAGAATTGCACG
>NZ_JBOKRY010000065.1:0-11412 GCF_051972595.1 Simiaoa sp.
TTTCGAGAAAATATCACCACCTCCCGACAAACATCTTCGGAAGGACATTCCGTCCACCGTGGGCGTTCTGTTTACTGATTCCACTAAAATCCATCGAATAACAGGAAATAGTGGAATTATTGTTTTGGGAGTAAATAATTTCCTCCATAATTGCAGAAAAGATCTAAAACAGAGGAATTGCTTCTTTTATAGAACTTTTTTCTATTCATTTTCCACCATTTTCATTAGTTTAAGGCTGTTTTAAAGGAAACCAGTAGCCCCAATGCGGGCTACGGGGATTCGATAGCATTTCTTAATTAACTTTCAATTTATTTCTTTTCCGGTCTTAAATTTTCTAAAACCTCATCCGGTACATACAGCTTCCCCCAGCCGGTGCCGAGGTCGATCTTGGGCTTGTTGGCGCCGTGGAAGTCGGAGCCACCGCTGATCTTCAGATCATATTTGGAGGCAAGTCCGCGTATCTGACGCTCCTCGGCTGTATTGTAGGTGCTGTATATGGCTTCGATGCCCACGAGGCCGATCTTTTTCAATTCCGCTACGAGAGTATCCAGACGATCATCGCTCATGTGATAGAGGATCGGATGTGCCAGCACAGGAACTCCGCCGGCACCGAGGATCAGTTCCACAGCCTGAGCGGGAGTCACCTTTTCCCTTGGAACAAAGCAGGGGCAGTGATCGCCCACGTAGCGGTCAAATGCTTCCTTCATGCTCTGGATATAGCCGTGGGAGAGGAGATATCTTGCAAAATGAGCTCTGGTGATAACCGCACCGGGGAATTCCGCCAGAAGTGCCTCGTAAGTAATGTCAATGTCATGCTCTCTGAGAAGCGCACACATTTTTTCATTGCGGTTCTCGCGGGAACGAATGAAATCCTCCAAGTAATGGGCAAACTCCGGCTGACGGTAATCAATGAAAAGACCAACCATGTGGATATCTTTGCCCTGATATTCCGTGGATAGCTCGATACCGGGGATCACTTCCGGCACCTGAGAGGCGGGAGCGTCAGACGGTGAAGCAGCCTGAGCCTGTCGCAGCCCATCCGCATATCGGATCGCCCGGTCCAGTCCGTTGACCGTATCATGATCGGTGAGAGCGAAGGCGGTTAAGTCTTTTTGAATTGCATAATCAACTAATTCTTCCGGGGTAAAGGTACCGTCGGAACAGGTGGAATGTACGTGAAGATCTACCATATTTCTCTCCTTTCTGAGATTTTTTGGGGATTGGTCCGCATTAACATACATTAGAGTTAAATTTTGCGTATAGAGACAGTGTTTGTAAATATTACATGTTTTAATGGAGAACATTCAATGAAACAGAATTGGGAAATTAATAAAATGGATGTCGGCAGCACCGGCATCCATTTTATTCGTCTTAGTTCTCGTCGTCTTCGGTCTGTGCGGTGAATACAGTACGCTTTCTTGCCATTTCATCGCTTGCCAGGTACTCATCGTAGGTAGTGATCTTGTCTACCAGGCTGCCATTCGGCAGGATCTCGATGATACGGTTGGCAGTGGTCTGTACGAACTGGTGGTCATGGCAGGAGAACAGTGCCACACCGGGGAACTTGATCAGACCGTTGTTCAGCGCAGTGATGGACTCCATATCCAGATGGTTGGTGGGCTCATCCAGGATCAGACAGTTGGCGCCGCTGATCATCATCTTGGACAGTAGGCAGCGAACCTTCTCACCACCGGAGAGGATGCGGACCTTCTTCACACCGTCTTCGCCGGCGAACAA
The DNA here is from genome assembly GCF_051972595.1 of Simiaoa sp. Classification (NCBI taxonomy): domain Bacteria; kingdom Bacillati; phylum Bacillota; class Clostridia; order Lachnospirales; family Lachnospiraceae; genus Simiaoa; species Simiaoa sp. The sequence goes on from NZ_JBOKRY010000065.1 coordinate 1,738, forward strand.
CATACGTCCCAGGAAACCACGGACATAAGTAGCATCCTTTACGGGAGAGTAGCCGGTCAGCCAGTCAGCGATGGTCATATCATTGTCGAACTCTGCGGTATTATCCTTCGGGAAGTAGGACTGGGAAGTGGTAACACCCCACTTGTAGGTTCCCTCATCCGGCTCGATTTCTCCGGCAAGGATCTGGAACAGTGTGGTCTTCGCCAGCTCACAGCTTCCTACGAAAGCCACCTTGTCTTCACGACCCAGAGTAAAGGAGATGTCATCTAACAGCTTTTCTCCATTGATGGTCTTGGACAGATGTTCCACAGCCAGTACTTCGTTACCAATCTCACGCTCGGGGCGGAAGTCGATATAGGGATATTTTCTGCTGGAGGGCTTAATGTCATCCAACTCAATTTTTTCCAGGGCACGTTTTCTGGAAGTAGCCTGCTTGGATTTGGAAGCATTTGCGGAGAAACGGGAGATGAACTCCTGTAATTCCTTGATCTTTTCTTCCTTTTTCTTATTGGCTTCCTTCATCTGCTTCACCAGCAGCTGGCTGGACTCATACCAGAAATCATAGTTACCGGCATACAGCTGGATCTTGCCGTAGTCGATGTCGGCGATCTGGGTACATACCTTGTTCAGGAAATAACGGTCATGGGATACTACGATAACGGTATTCTCGAAATCGATCAGGAAATCCTCCAGCCATGCGATCGCATCCAGATCCAGATGGTTGGTAGGCTCGTCGAGCAGCAGAATGTCGGGGTTACCGAACAGTGCTTTGGCTAACAGGACCTTCACCTTCAGGCTGCCGTCTAAATCCTTCATGAGAGAGTAGTGGAACTCGGTGCCGATGCCCAGACCGTTTAACAGCATGGCGGCATTGGATTCTGCTTCCCAACCGTCCATCTCAGCGAATTCTGCTTCCAGCTCGCTGGCACGGATGCCGTCCTCATCACTGAAATCTTCCTTGGCATAGATGGCATCCTTTTCCTTCATGATCTGGAAGAGACGCTCGTTACCCATGATAACGGTATCCATAACCACATTTTCATCGTATTTGAAATGATCCTGCTCCAACACGGAGAGACGCTGACCGGGGGTGATGACGATATCACCTTTGGTGGTGTCCAGCTGACCGGACAGGATCTTCAAAAAGGTGGATTTACCGGCACCGTTGGCTCCGATGAGTCCGTAACAGTTGCCCTCGGTAAACTTGATGTTGACATCTTCGAATAATGCTTTCTTACCCACACGGTAAGTTACGTTGTTTGCACTGATCATTCTAAAAACCTCTTCTTATTTATATGCGTTACAAAGTCACTTCTTCCATTATACATAAAAGCCCACATATTTCAAGGAGAAAGTGTGATATTTCAGCGTTTTCTCAGGCGGTGGACCAGCCAGTGTGCCACGCTGGAACGACTTTTGTCACTTCATGGTGGTTGATGCTTTGAAACAGGAGCTCAATGCAAAAGCAGTTTCGAAAAGAAAATTTACATCGATTTTACTCCCGAAGATTGCGTATGGCATCCCCCTCTGATAAAATAAAACTATCAACTTGGGAGGTTTTCTTATGGAGACAAAATTAAATTACAAAAGAACGTTTCTGATCGGACTGGCTTTTCTTAGCATTTGTTCCTTCTGGCAGATGTATGACAACATCATCCCCCTGATCCTTCAGAATACCTATCATCTGGGCGAGACTATGACGGGAGCGGTCATGGCACTGGACAATGTGCTGGCGATCTTTCTACTGCCGGTGTTTGGTGCGCTGTCAGATAAGGTACATACGAAGCTTGGCAGAAGAATGCCCTTTATCGTGGCAGGTACGATCCTGGCAGTGATCTTCATGATGTTACTGCCGATAATCGACAATGCGGAAAAAGCAAGATGGAACACAGGAGAGTCCTTCAGTAACCAGGTGATCTTCCTGGCGGTGCTGTTTTTCACCCTGGTGTCCATGGGACTGTATCGTTCCCCGGCGGTGGCATTGATGCCGGATGTGACACCGAACCATCTGCGCAGCCGTGCCAATGCGGTGATCAACCTCATGGGAGCTGTGGGCGGCGTCTATGCTCTGATCATGATCAAAGTTCTGGTGGGCAAAGGTGAAACACCGGATTATCTGCCTTTATTTGCAAGTATTGCAGCAGTCATGGCGATTGCTGTGGGAATTCTTGTGATCACCATCCGGGAAAATAAGCTGCGGGAAGAAGTCGAGAAGGCAGAGGCGGCAAATGCAGGAACAATAGAAGAAAAAGCAATGGCCGAGGGAGTGGAAGCTGCCGGTGAGATCGAGGCAGTGGGAGATACCGGAGAGGTAAAATCTTTCGACGGGAAAAAACAGACAGGAAAGACGGAAGGCACCAAGGGTATGCCCAAGGAAGTGAAGCGCAGTATGTACTTCATGCTTGCATCTATCTTCTTATGGTTCACCGCGTATAATGCCGTGACCACAGCTTTTTCCCGCTATACGAAGGTAGTATGGAAGATGGAGGGCGGAAGCTTCGCCAACTGTCTGATGGTAGCGACGGTAGCTGCTATTCTGAGCTATATTCCCATTGGAAACATCTCTGCGAAGATCGGTCGTAAGAAGACTATCATGGGCGGTGTTCTGCTGATGGCAGCCTGCTATGGTGGCGCAATTTTTGCCAGAGAATATCATCCCATCGTCAATGTGGCATTTGCCCTGATCGGTGTGGCATGGGCAGCCATCAATGTGAATTCCTATCCGATGATCGTGGCCATGAGCAGTGGCAGCGATGTGGGGAAATTCACCGGAACCTATTATACGTTCTCCATGGCAGCGCAGATCCTGACTCCGGTACTATCCGGATTCCTATTGGAAAATGTGTCCTATAACACCCTGTTTCCCTATGCCCTTTTCTTCTCCCTGATGGCATTCCTTACTATGACCCAGGTACGTCACGGCGATGTGAAGCCCCAGAAAAAAGAGAGTATTCTGGAAAACTTTGATGTAGATGATTGATGCGGATAACTTCGGTATATACTTGGCAGGACGATACAATTTGACAAATGTGTTGTAAGCTCTTTGGAGAATCTTAAGAAATACCTACTTGAAAATAAAAGAGTAGTGGATTAAAGTAAAAGGCAGCGAATCTATACTGTGATAGAAACGGTATGGATTCGCTGTAAAAAGTTACAGGAAGATAGAAGGTTATAGGAATGAAAGTATTAGGAATCTTATTGATTGTTTTGGTAGTTCTCGCAGTTCTGTATTTTCTCATGATCATGCCGAGGATGCTGCACAAACCGGACACAGCCCCTTTTAAAGAATGGCTTTATGCCCATAGAGGTCTGCATGACAATGCCACAGAGGCTCCGGAGAACTCCATGGCAGCATTCCGCAAGGCCGTGGATGCAGGCTTCGGTATCGAACTGGATATTCAGCTGACGAAGGATAGGATTCCCGTGGTGTTCCATGATTTTACCTTAAAAAGAGTCTGCGGCGGCGAAGGAAAAATCTGTGATTACACTTATGAGGAATTGCAGCAGTTCCATCTGTGTGAGTCCACGGAGAAGATCCCGAAGTTCGAGGACGTGCTTCAGATGGTGGACGGAAAAGTACCTCTGATCGTGGAGTTCAAGATCGAGCGTATCGACCTGTCCCTGTGCCCCATTGCGGATAAGATGCTTCGGGCCTACAAGGGAATGTACTGCATGGAGTCCTTTAATCCTCTGGGAGTACGGTGGTATCGTAAGAATCATCCGGATCTGGTGCGCGGTCAGCTGTCCGATGCTTTCCTGAAGGAAGGAGAGTATGTGGGAATATTGTATTTTGTCCTGCAGAATCTGCTGTTGAACTTCGTGACGAAGCCGGATTTCGTGGCATACAATCACCATTATCCCGCGATCCTGTCAAGAAAGCTTTGTAGAGGGCTGTATCATAATACCGCAGCAGCATGGACCATCAAGAGCCAGAAGGAACTGGACGAAGCGAGAAAGCATTTTGATATATTTATCTTCGACAGCTTTATACCAAAGGAAATGAAATAAAAATGCGGTGATACTCGGCAACACAAAATCAATCCAGTGATCAAGGGAGGTTGTCACAGAACGTTATAGAGTGGAGAAAACCATGTATACGAAAGAAGACTTAAAACGACAATTGGAAACCATGAGGCTTACCGGAAAAGAGACGATCCTGATCCATTCCTCCATGAAAGCCATTGGAGAGGTGGAGGACGGTGCGGATACTGTGCTGGATGCCTGGATGGAATATTTCGCGGACGGGTTATTGTTACTTCCGACCCATACCTGGGCGAATGTGAATGCAGAGTGTCCGGTGTATGACTATCGCAGCACACCGTCCTGCGTGGGTCTCTTGACAAATCTCTTCCGACTGAGAAAAGGTGTGGTAAGATCCCTGCATCCCACCCATTCGCTGGCTGGCTTCGGAAAAGGAGCCGCAGAATATCTGGCGGGGGAGGACGAGAACAATACGCCCTGTACCCCGGGAGGAGCGTACGACCGGCTGAAGGATTGCGGAGGGAAGATTTTGTTAGTAGGTGTGGGGCACGAACGCAATACTTATATCCACAGCGTGGAAGAAGTGCTGAATGTACCGAACCGGCTGGCGGCGGAGCCTATGGAGCTTATAACGATCTTACCGGACGGAACCAAAAAGAAAATATATATGCGGAAACATTACAATGCGATGCAGCCTCATATTTCAGAGGATTTTGTGAAATTAAACCAGGCGTTTCTGGATTGCGGAGCAGTGGAAGAAGTAGCATTTGGAGACGCGGAGTGTCTCCTGTGTGATGCTAAAAAAGTATTCCGGGTGGTACGGCATATGCTGGCACCGGATCCGGAATGCCTGGTCACGAAAACAGAGATCCCCGCAGAGCGTTGGAAAAATTTTGAGTAGTTAATCGAGTAGGCTGGCTCCTACTCGATTTGTATACTTTGTACACCATCTCGCTTAAAAGCTCGATGATGTACATTCGCCAAATACAGATTCTTGTGCAAGCACAAATCTGTACTTGGCTCATCGTATACACAAAAAAGGATCAGTCCTAAGGGACTGATCCTTTTGGCTTGCCTTGCTATTAAGCTACAACAGTAACGTTGGTAGCACGGATCTTGCTGCTGTTCTGAGGATCGCACTCGGTATCGAAAGTTACCTTCTGGCCCTCTTCCAGAGACTTGAAACCATCAGCATTGATTGCGGAAAAGTGTACGAATACTTCCTCTCCGTTAGCATCGTTGGTGATGAAACCATAACCCTTCTGAGCATTGAACCACTTAACTGTACCGTTATTCATTATTGGTACCTCCTTTAATAATTCAGGCTTTGCCTGATCCTTTTGATGATTCTAAAACGTAGGACAAAAAAATCACATATTTTTGTAAAGCATCCGTGAAAAAGTAGCAATGTCTTACAAAAATATGTGAGATCAATGACTTTCATTTAGAATACGGTTAGAGTATACCATTGCCCTGCTTGAAATGTCAATAATTATCTTTGATTTTTAGACCTATTTTCCTAAGGAAAAAGCATATGATTTTAAGAGAAACAGGATGCGGAGAATGACGATGGATCTTAGATTTTTGGGAAAAGTATTACAAGGGGCGCTGATCGGTCTGGGAGCGGTACTCCCGGGGATATCCGGCGGCGTTTTAAGTGTGGTGTTCGGAGTTTATCGACCGATCATGGAGCTTTTGTCGGATCCGGTACATAAGTGGCGGATCCGTCTGCCGGGATTATTCCCTTATATGATCGGATCGGCAGCGGGATTTTTAGGGGTGGCGAATCTGTTATCATATGTATTAGAGACTTACCCGGAGCCTTCTGTCTGCGTGTTTGTGGGACTGATCGTGGGAATGCTTCCCTCGTTGTGGAGAGAAGCGGGAGAACAGGGCAGGAATGTGGGAAATGTGATCTTATCCTGCGTGACATTGGTGGCAATGATCAGTCTGCTATTCTGGCTGCAGAACTCCCAAAATACCGTGGAGCCGGGACTTTTAAGTTTTTTGTTCTGCGGCTTTGCATTTGCACTGTCGGTGATCGCTCCGGGCATGAGCTTTTCAACAATATTGATGCCCTTGGGTCTGTATACGCCCTTTGTGGAAGGGATCGGTCATGTGAGACCGGAGGTTCTGCTTCCGGGAGTGGCAGGGTGCGTGGTGACTTTTATCTGTCTGGCAAAACTGGTAAACCGGTTGTTTGAGAGGCATTATGCGGTGATGTTTCATGGAATTCTCGGGATTGTCGGTGCGGCTACGGTGATGACCGTTCCCTGGGGCAGCTTTGCAACATCGGCGGATGCGGCATCCCGGAATCTGTTCTGCATGGCGGCGGGGATCGTGACAGCGATACTCTTGGATTTTATGAATGAAAAAGTGGCATGTTTTCCCGAAAATGAGACAGAATAAGATGTAAGAGTCTTATTATGGAAAAAGGAAGGTAGAAACATGCAGATGTATGCTGTGGTGGCAACGGGAGTGCTGGGACTGCTGATCGGTTTCTGGTTGGGCAGGAGCATCCGGTGGAATATGGAAGAAACAGAAAAAGAGGCGGTCAACAGACAGGAAGAGAGAAGAATAACAGGGAACAGACAGCTTGTTATGGAAGGCACCGCCATAGGGAGCCCGGTGAACGGCGAGATCAGGAAAATATCGCAGGATACTTTGCAGGACACAACGGAAGGAGCGGCGGATGACAATACTAAGTGCATTACCATCCTGCCGGCGGATGGAAGAGTCTATGCCCCCACTTCGGGGAAAGTGCTGAAGCTTTATCCTATGGGCAACCGGATCCGTTTCCGCACGGACAGCGGGGTGGAGCTACTATTGAATATCTGTAAGGATAAAGAAGAACTTCATAGTACATATTACCGCTGCAATGTCCTGCCCAATGAGATCGTGAGAAAAGGCAAGCTTCTCGTAGAATTTGATCAGGAAGGGCTTGCGAGGGAAGGCGTGGATACGGCGGTGACAGTGGAGATGTGTCAGACACCTGATCGGGGACGGATCGTTCGTACCTGGAAGGATTATATCCGGGCGGGCGAGGAGCTGTTGTGGGTAGATTCCGTCTGCCTGCGGTAAGCCCCGGGAGTGGTATGGAAGGTATCCTGAAAGGCACGAAAAAAGGTACGGGAGCTTCCAAAGCCCACATCCAGCGCAATCTGTGTCACGGACAGTTCCGTGGACAGCAGAAGGTCTCTGGCATAATCAAGCCTTCTGGAATTCATATAATCCGGGAAAGTGGTGTGGAACTTTTCCGTAAATATCCGGGAGAGGACAAAACGGCTGACACCGAATTCTCTCGAGAGACTGTCTAGGGACAATTCCTTCGTGTAGTTGGCATCCAGATAGAGAAGCAGCCTTTGCTCCAGCTTCAGATCATCCGTGCTTTTCCGGGGTTGCAGGGGCAGGGAAGGCAGGAGATCTGCCAAAAGGAGCGTCAGATACCCTTCCGCATAAATCTGCACATCGGAGGGGGTGGGACGATCTTTTTCCATGGTGGCAGCTAAGGTTTCGAGACCCTGTAAGGCAATATGACTGTGCTCCGAGAGGGTGGAGACGGCAAAGTCATTGCGTGAGGGCTTTTTATTCTGGAAAAAATGTCGGAAGGAATGACAGAAATCCGGCTCGAAGATACAGAGCAGATTCTGACCGGGTTCCACATGTTTTAAGCCGTGCATCTGGTTCGGAAAAACGAGGACACCCTGACCGGGAGTCAGCGGAAATTCCTGCTGTTCCACAGTGACCGTGGTGGAACCACTTAAGACATAGATCAGCTCCAGCTGTCTGTGAAGATGGACGGCGTAAGGGTTATTCTTGGACAGATACAGATAGAGTTGTTCTTTACGATTCTGATAAAAGAAACTCAAGGTGTTTTCCTCCTGCAACGATTGTCACTTTGATGCCTACGGATTGTTCTGTGCTGCTCATGTGGGATTAGACCTTTTGACCCTGGCATCATTATATTATGGCATTGCAGTGTAGATAATGCAAGATTTGTCATAAATAAAATGATAAATGACACGCGATATGACGGAATATCTGCTATACTGATTTTATAAAACAAACAGCGGCAAAAGGCTGCGGAATGGAGAAACTATGGACAAGACGAAGATACATAAAATGTGGATCGCCGATCAGGGCGACGGCACCTATACCAACCCGATCCTGTATACGGATTACTCGGATCCGGATGCCATTCGTGTGGGAGAAGATTATTTTATGATCGCTTCCAGCTTCTGTAACACCCCTGCTGTGCCGCTGCTGCATTCGAAGGATCTGGTGAACTGGAAGGTCATCAATTACATCATGGATAAGCTTCCCTTTGATTATTATGACAAGCCGGTGCACGGCTGCGGTACCTGGGCTCCCGCCATCCGCTACCATGAGGGAACTTACTATGTATTCATTCCCATGCCGGATGAAGGGATTATGATGTGCAAGACCACAGACCCTTTCGGCAAATGGAGTGAGCCTGCCTATGTGCGTAAGGTAGTGGGCTGGATCGATCCCTGTCCTTTCTGGGATGAGGACGGCAAGGCTTACATGGTGACAGCTTTCGCCAGAAGCCGTATCGGCTTCAAGAGCATGTTGTATATGTCTCCCATCGAACCGGACTGCTCCGGAGTGCTGGATGACGGTCAGTTCATTTATGACGGTCATACGACCCAACCTACCATTGAGGGTCCGAAGTTGTACAAGAGAAACGGCTATTACTATATTTTCGCTCCGGCAGGGGGCGTGAAGCCCGGCTGGCAGACCGTACTGCGGTCGAAAAATATTTATGGTCCCTGGGAAGAAAAAATTGTCCTGCACCAGGGCAATTCCCCCGTCAACGGACCTCACCAGGGTGCCTGGGTGGATACCCCGGACGGACAGGACTGGTTCTTACATTTTCAGGATGTGGGCAATGCGGGACGTATCGTACATTTACAGCCCATGCGCTGGGAAAACGACTGGCCGGTGATCGGAGTAAATGCCGTGGACGGCTGCGGTGAGCCGGTACTGCGTTATAAGAAGCCGGAAGTGGGAGCTACATACCCCATCGATACCCCGGAGGACAGCGATTTCTTCGAAGGAGATCGTTTAGGACTGCAATGGCAGTGGAATGCCAATCATAAAAAGGAATGGTACGATCTGAAAGACGGTCAGCTCTTTCTCTATGCACAGGCAGCGGATCCGAAGACACAGCTGTGCGACATCAGCAATCTGTTATTACAGAAGTGGCCGGCACCGGAATTTTCCATTACCACCTGTCTGCATCTGGAGCAGATGAAGGACGGCGATGTGGCAGGACTGGTATCGTTAGGCGGATGTTATACAGCACTTGCAGTTCAGAAAATACACGGTAAAATGAGCCTGCAGCAGCGCACCGGCAACTGGACGAAGGACGATGAAGTACGCACTGATCTGGGCGAATTGAACAGTGATGTGATCTATATGCAGATGAAGGTGGAGAAGGAGACTTACCGTACGTTCTACGTGGGAACCACGGAAGAAAATTTACAGCCTGTGGGGCAGATGGTGGAAGCAACTCCGGGCCGCTGGGTCGGTGTCAAGGACGGACTGTTTGCCATCAACGAACAGGATGTGGCTGGCGGTTCGGTGGCTGTGGACTATTTCGCATATCAGGAACTGTAACTATTTATAGGGCGAATGGGGTGCTGAATAGTTACTGAATCATAAAATTACATT
>NZ_JBOKRY010000066.1:0-10780 GCF_051972595.1 Simiaoa sp.
TATTCATTTTCCACCATTTCCATTAGTTTAAGGCTGTTTTAAAGGAAACCAGTAGTCCCAATGCGGGCTACTGGGATTCGATAGCATTTCTTAATTAACTCTCAAGTTACAACATCTCTGTGCTGATAGTACCACTTGTAAAGTCCTGTCGGAATCGGTATAATATAGGTAATTGGGAGGTAAATATATGCTGCTTACATTAGTACCACTTTTTGATGAAAAAATGGCCGTATGTGCCTATTCCTTTTTTACCCAGAGAGAGAATTATCTGTTGAATCCGCTGCTGCTTGGAACAGCACAGTTTGACGGAGCATCACAGATCACCGGATTGGAATTGATCCAAAAGATGGGAATCGATACATTGTCTCAGGGAAAAGAGATTTTTGTACCGATCACCAATATTTCTATTTTTGCGGATATTACGGAGCAGTGCGATGCACCTCATGAAAAAATCGTACTTTTGATCGATAATACCATTCCGCCGATTGAAATGTATGTCAATCGTCTGAAGGAATTGAAACAGCAAGGCTATAAACTTGCCATTCGCAAGCTTGCGGTCAGTGATTTTGAAAATTACAGAGAAGTCCTGAAGCTGATGGATTATGTCCTTCTGAATAACCGCAAAATCGCCATTGACAAAGCTAAGATTTATTTCGGAAAATTATTCCCGAATATCAGTCTGTGTGCCGGTAATATTGATACCATGGAGGACTTCGAGAGACTGAAGGAGACCGGTGGATATCGTTTTTATGAGGGTAAGTTCTATCGTGTTCCCATTACGAAGGGACAGACGGATGTGGCGCCCCTGAAGGGCAATTATATTGACCTGCTGAATATTGTGAACAGTCCGGACTTTGAACTCACGACAGCGGCGGATATCATCAGCCGTGATACCGCACTTACGATCGATCTGCTGAAAATGGTTCAGCCATTGGCTGTAAATTCGGAGATTACGTCTATCCGTCATGCAGCTGCCATGCTGGGACAGCGGGAACTGAAAAAGTGGATCAACACGGCAGTAGCCAATGCTTTGTATGCGGATAAGCCGAACGAGGTCACCAGACTTTCTCTGCTTCGTGCGAAATTTGCCGAGAATCTGGCGGAAGCATTTGGTCTGAAGGCACAAAAGGACGAACTGTTCCTGATGGGATTGTTCTCCGTGCTGGATGTGATCCTCGAGAAACCTATGGCGGAAGCTTTGAAGGTGGTCCATGTGGCCGGCGAGATCAGCAATGCACTGATCTACCACATCGGCGTACTGGCACCGGTGTACGATTTCATGCTGCAGTATGAGACAGCCAACTGGGCGGAGGTATCCCGTCTGATGCTGTTAAAAAATATTGATATGGATACAGTATATGAAGCCTATACATCGGCGCTGAAGTGGTATCGCACCGTACGCTGATTGTATTAAAAAATATACTTGTGTTTTGTATACATTTATGCTATTTTCTTGAATGACTTGTAATTATATCCTCCGGCAGTCCAAAGGACGCCAGATGGAGGAATAGTAGCAAAGGCGCAAAAAGCGCGGAAAGGAAATTTCATATGAAAAAAAACAAGACACTTGAGATGGTACAATTGGCCGTACTCATCGCGATCATGCTGATTCTGGCATTTACCCCGCTTGGGTATCTGCGCATCGGACCGTTAGCAATCTCCCTGATGACCATTCCCGTAGTAATCGGTGCAATGATCTTAGGACCTGCAGGCGGAGCCGTACTGGGACTGGTATTTGGACTTACCAGCTTTTACCAGTGTTTTGCAGGAGATCCTTTTGGAGCAGCGTTGGTAGCAATGAATCCGTTTTTCACTTTCCTGGTATGCATCCCTACCAGAACCCTGATGGGATGGTTGTCCGGTGTGATCTTCAAGGCACTGTGGAAGATCGATAAGACGAAGACAGTAACTTACTTCGTGACCGGTCTGCTGGGAGCATTTATGAACACCCTGTTCTTCATGTCCACTCTGATGATCTGCTTCGGTCATACCGAGTATCTGCAGAGCATGAATGCAACCGGAGCGAATCTGTTTATGTTCGCCGTAGCATTCTGTGGTATCAACGGAGCACTGGAGATGCCTATGAGCTGTGTAGTAGGTGGTGGCGTTGCGAAGGCAGTCAGCGTAGCACTGAAGAAGAATGCAGCAACAGAAGAGAAATAATTAGATTTTCCGAAACGAAAAATATATAAAATATATAAACACACCCCCGGAGTATGACAGATGGTCATGCCGGGGGGTTTCCATGTAAAAATATTGACACAGAATTCATGTGCCGAAATGCATATATAGGCAGAAAGGATGCTCATTACAGAGACGCCCACATTGCCTGCAGGGTATCTGCCGTGGCAGCAACATTCCCCTGGATCATGGGAGCGGATCCGCCGCCTTTTGCAGAAAGTTCCCGGCGCATACGGTCTGCCAGTTCCTGGCAGTTACAGGAAGCACTGCCTACAATAAATCGATAACCGTTTGTATCGTCTCCGGCAAAGATACCACAGTAACCGGAATATTTTCCGGTCAGCAAATTTACCGTGTTGCGCAGAGCAATGGCATCCAGTTCACCGACGAAGAGAAGCACGTGGTGTACTTCTTCCGGGGAGGGGAGTGCGTCCATCTGTACGTTCAGTAGCTCTGCCTGCAAGGCATTGGCACGTTCTTTTTGCAGCCTTGCATCCTCTTTGGCGCGGGCAACAGCACCCGCTACTTCCGGCTGTTTCGCAGAGAGCAGAGAAGAAATTGCCCAGACGGAATCCTGTTTTTCGGTATAATCTGCCAGAGCACGGTTTCCGCAGAGAATATTGATGCGGACACCGCCCCGGTGGCTCTGTACATTTACAATTTTGATGAGACCGATCTGTCCGGTGGTATCTACATGTGGAGCACAGCAGGCACACAGATCCACGCCGGGGATCTCGACAATACGTACATTTTCCGTGAGTGCCAGTTTGCTGCGGTAATTTAAGCTCGCCAGTTCTTCGGCGGTGGGCCAGCTGATGTTGACCGGAAGATTTTTCCAGACATAAGTGTTAGCCTCTTGCTCGATGAGACGCAGCTGCTCCAGAGAGACTTCTCCGTTCATATCCAGTGTCACTTCTCTGTCGCTTAAATGGAAGCCTACGTTTTCCAGTCCGAAATGAGAGTGCAGTAAGCCGGAGATCATATGCTCTCCGGAGTGCTGTTGCATGAAATCAAACCGGCGGTTCCAGTCCACATGACCGGAGACCCGGGTGCCGACGGGAAACTCACAGGCCACTTTATGATACAGGATGCCCTGTTTAATGCTGACATCCAGTACTTCCTGCCCGTTTAAGGTGCCTTTGTCGGCGGACTGACCGCCTTCTTCCGGGAAAAAAGCGGAAGCGTCCAGAACGATTCTGTAATATCCATCTTCCTTGTCGGGAACACATTCCATCACCACAGCGGTAAAATCCGTCTGGTGAACATCTTCATAATAGAGTTTGCGGGTTCCCAGGGAGTTCATTTGAGCATTTTCGATACGATCCATAGATGCCTGTCCAATCTGCTGTAGGAAAACAGCGTTTTGTGATAATTGAAAAATAGAAAATACATATCTATTCTATATCAGACCCAGGGGAAAAAGCAATGGAAAATGTAAGCTTTTACACAGCTTTGTCAGATCCTCCAAGGAGTATCGGGATTGCGGAATTGTTTTTTGTAGGTTTTTACGCAGACGGGGTCTATTGCGACACATTTTTTTTTATGATATAATAAATCGATTATGCAGATACCAGATTTAAACGGCAGAGGCCGACCGTGCTTGCACGGGGAGGCAGGTGCCGGTTTAAATCATAAAACATGAGGATGCAGTGGAATCCGAATGCTTTCAGAATTGCGAGAGCTGCGAAGCAGCGGAGCAATTCGTAGGTATCGTAGATATTGCAGATACCCAGCGGAGCAATTCGTGGGTATCGTAGACATTGCAGATACTTAGCGGAGCAATTCATGGGTATCGTAGACAATGCAGATACCCAGCGGAGCAATTCATGGGTATCGTAGACAATGCAGATACCCAGCGGAGCAATTCGTAGGTATCGTAGACAATGCAGATACCCAGCGGAGCAATTCGCAGGTATCGTAGGCTACTGAGAGAAATACAAACGTCGCAAAAGCGGCAGAATGTGAGGAAAGAATGAAGGCATTTTTGATTTTGGAAGATGGAACGGTGTTCGAAGGAACGCACATCGGTGCAGACAAAGAGATCATCAGTGAAATCGTATTTAACACATCCATGGCCGGATATCTGGAGGTCCTGACGGATCCGTCCTATGCAGGACAGGCTGTATGCATGACTTACCCCCTGATCGGTAACTATGGCATATGCAGGGATGACTGCGAGTCGGAGAGACCCTGGCCGGATGGATTCATCGTCAGAGAGCTTTCACGTATTCCCAGCAACTTCCGCTGTGACTGCACAATACAGGAATACTTAGAGGAGAACGGTGTGCCCGGTATCGCCGGTATCGATACCCGTGCGTTGACCAAGGTCCTGCGTGAGAAGGGTACCATGAACGGCATGATCACCACCAACGAAGCCTATGACCTGAACGAAGTACTTCCGAAGCTGAAGGAGTATACCACAGGCAAGGTCGTGGAAAAGGTGACCTGCAAGGAAAAATATGTGGTAGCGCCTACCACGGAGCTGGCACAGAACGGACCGCTCTCCGGTGCAGCGCGTTTTGATAAAGAAGCTTATGAAAAGGGTGTCAGAGAGCCCAAGCCGGCACTGGTAACGGAGCTGTCCGGACAGGGACTGAAGGTAGCTCTGTTAGACCTGGGAGCTAAGAGAAATATCGCCAGATCCCTGGCAGAGAGAGGCTGTGAGGTGACCGTATACCCCGCAGGAACTCCCGCACAGGAGATCATTGATGATAATCCAGACGGTATCATGTTAAGTAACGGACCGGGGGACCCCAAGGAGTGTACCGGTGTGATCGCCGAGATCAAAAAGTTATACGATACCGAGATTCCTATTTTCGCAATCTGTCTGGGACATCAGCTGATGGCTCTGGCTACCGGCGCAGATACCCATAAAATGAAATACGGACACAGAGGAGGCAACCATCCGGTAAAGGATCTGATGACCGGAAGAGTATATATTTCCTCTCAGAACCACGGCTATGTGGTAGATACCGATAAACTGGATCCGTCCGTAGCGGTTCCAGCATTCATCAATGTCAACGACGGTACCAACGAGGGTCTGTCCTACACCGGCAAGAATATTTTCACCGTACAGTTCCATCCGGAAGCATGTCCGGGACCCCAGGACTCCGGTTACCTGTTTGACCGGTTCATTCATATGATGAGAGGAGAGAACTAAGATGCCCAAGAATCCTAATGTAAAACGAGTAATGGTAATCGGCTCCGGTCCTATTGTCATCGGACAGGCAGCGGAATTCGACTATGCAGGTACCCAGGCCTGCCGTTCCCTGAAGGAAGAGGGAGTAGAGGTAATCCTGGTGAACTCCAACCCTGCGACCATCATGACCGATAAAGATATCGCAGATAAGGTATATATTGAGCCCTTGAACGTAAAGGTTCTGGAGCAGATCATTGAAAAGGAAAAGCCCGACAGCATTCTCCCCACCCTGGGAGGACAGGCTGGTCTGAACCTCGGCATGGAGCTGGAGGAGTCCGGGTTCCTGGCAGCTCACAATGTAAAGCTGTTAGGTACTACCGCAGCTACCATTCGTAATGCGGAAGGACGTCAGGAGTTCAAGGATCTGATGGAGCGTATCGGCGAGCCCTGTGCAGCATCCAAGGTCGTTGAGAACGTGGAAGACGGTGTGGAATTCACCAACACCATCGGCTATCCTGTTGTACTGCGTCCCGCTTATACCCTGGGCGGTTCCGGCGGTGGTATCGCACACAATCAGGTAGAACTGGAAGAGATCCTGGAGAACGGTTTACGTCTGTCCCGTGTAGGACAGGTACTGGTAGAGCGTTGTATCGCGGGCTGGAAAGAGATCGAGTACGAAGTAATGCGTGACAGCGCAGGCAACTGCATCACCGTATGTAACATGGAGAACATCGATCCCGTCGGCGTGCATACCGGAGACAGTATCGTAGTAGCGCCTTCCCAGACGCTGAGCGACAAGGAGTACCAGATGTTACGTACTTCCGCTCTGAAGATCATCAACGAACTGCAGATCACCGGTGGATGTAACGTACAGTTTGCACTGCATCCCACCAGTTTTGAATATTGTGTTATCGAGGTAAATCCCCGTGTCAGCCGTTCTTCCGCACTGGCAAGTAAGGCGACCGGCTACCCCATTGCAAAGGTAGCAGCGAAGATCGCACTGGGCTTTACTCTGGATGAGATCAAAAATGCCATTACCCACAAGACCTATGCCAGCTTCGAGCCGACACTGGATTACTGTGTAGTAAAGATCCCCAGACTGCCTTTCGATAAATTTATCACTGCAAAACGTACTCTGACCACACAGATGAAGGCAACCGGTGAGGTTATGAGTATCTGCAATAACTTCGAGGGAGCACTGATGAAGGCCATCCGTTCCCTGGAGCAGCATGTGGACTGCCTGCGTAGCTATGATTTCAGCGCACTGTCCGTAGAAGAACTGTTAGAGCGTCTGAAGATCGTGGATGACCAGAGAATCTATGTGATTGCTGAAGCAATCCGTAAGGGTATCAGTTATGAACAGATCCACGACATTACAAAGATCGACCTGTGGTTCATTGACAAGATTGCCATTCTGACCGAGATGGAGCATGCACTGGAGACACAGCCTCTGACAGTGGATCTGCTGAAGGAAGCCAAGAGAATCGAGTTCCCGGATAACGTCATCGCAAGACTGACCGGCAAGACCGAGGAAGAGATTAAGAAGATGCGTTATGACAACGGCATTAAAGCTGTCTACAAGATGGTAGATACCTGTGCCGCAGAGTTCGCAGCTTCTACTCCTTATTATTACTCCGTATTCGGCGGCGAGTGCGAAGCCAAGGAGACCACCGGACGCAAGAAAGTCCTGGTACTGGGTTCCGGTCCTATCCGTATCGGACAGGGTATCGAGTTCGACTATTGTTCCGTACATGCTACCTGGGCATTTTCCAAGGCAGGCTATGAGACCATTATCATCAACAACAACCCGGAGACTGTAAGTACCGACTTCGATATTGCGGACAAGCTGTATTTCGAGCCTTTGACTCCGGAAGATGTGGAATCTATCGTAAATATTGAGCATCCCGATGGTGCTGTGGTACAGTTCGGCGGACAGACCGCTATCAAGCTGACCGAGAGCCTGATGAAGATGGGCGTGCCCATCCTGGGCACCAAGGCGGAGGATGTAGATGCCGCTGAGGACAGAGAACTGTTCGACAAGATTCTGGAAGAGACCGAGATCCCCCGTGCAGCCGGCGGTACTGTATACACCGCAGAGGAAGCTAAGGCGGTTGCTAACAGACTGGGCTATCCCGTACTGGTGCGTCCTTCCTATGTATTGGGCGGACAGGGCATGCAGATCGCTATCTCCGATGAAGAGATCGAAGAATTCATGGAGATCATCAACCGTATCGCACAGGATCACCCGATCCTGGTAGATAAGTATTTACAGGGTAAGGAGATCGAGGTTGATGCTGTATGCGACGGTACCGATATCCTGATCCCCGGTATCATGGAGCATATCGAGAGAACCGGTATCCACTCCGGAGACAGTATCTCCGTATATCCGGCTCCGACCATTGATAAAGTAGTAAAAGAGAAGATCGCAGAGTACACCAGAAGACTGGCAAAGGCACTGCATGTCAAGGGACTGATCAATATCCAGTTCATTGCTATCGGTGACGAGGTATATGTCATTGAGGTTAACCCCCGCTCTTCCCGTACCGTACCTTATATCAGCAAGGTAACCGGTATTCCTATCGTGGATCTGGCGACCGAAGTGATCATCGGCAAGACCATCCGTGAGCTTGGCTACGAGCCCGGCTTACAGCCTGAGGCAGAGTATTTTGCCATCAAGATGCCCGTGTTCTCCTTCGAGAAGATCCGTGGTGCCGAGATCAGCTTAGGACCGGAGATGAAGTCTACCGGTGAGTGTCTGGGTATCGCCAAGACCTTCAACGAGGCACTGTACAAGGCATTCCTGGGAGCAGGCGTAGAACTGCCCAAGTATAAGAACATGATCATCACCGTGAAGGATGCGGATAAGGGTGAAGCCATTGAAGTCGGAAGACGCTTCGAAAAGCTGGGATACACCATTTATGCTACCAGAAGTACCGCAGCTGCTCTGAATGAAGCAGGTGTGAAGGCGAGAAAGGTCAACAAGATCTCTCAGGAATCCCCGACCGTGATGGATCTGATCCTGGGACACAAGATCGACCTTGTCATCGACACCCCTACCCAGGGCCGTGACAAGACCAGAGACGGTTTCCTGATCCGCCGTACCGCTATCGAGACCGGTATCTACTGCATCACCGCAATGGACACCGCCAATGCTCTCGTGACCAGCATGGAGCATATGAACGACTGTAAGCAACTGACACTGGTGGATATTGCACAGCTGTAAAATATTAAATAGAAACATATCAGAACAGTGGAGTTGTGAAAGCGGCTCCACTGTTTATGTTTATGACAAAAATGCGGACGTAAAATAAAATCTGTGAGAAAAGCATATACTAGCCACATGGTAAATATTGTATGATCGCAAGCCTGTATCCCGCAGGCGGATTGGAGTCTCATGTTAGAAGAATATTATCCTTTTGTCGTACAGCCCCTGCCCTATGAATATGATGCCCTGCTTCCGGTACTGGATGAGGAGACACTGCATTTTCACCATGATAAGCATTATCAGACCTATGTGGACAAGCTGAATACAATTCTCGCGGATTATCCTCAGTTACAGCAAATGACCTTGACGGAACTGCTTACTTCGGAGGATAATAAACTTGCATCCTTGCAGGAGGAAGCCAGGGAAAGTATTCACAATAACGGTGGCGGCGTATACAACCATCAGCTGTATTTTGACAGCATGCGAAGCCCTGTGGGGCAGGAGCCTTGTGGAGCGCTGGCGGAGGCACTGATCCGGGATTTCGGATCCGTGAGACAATGGAAAGAGCAGATGTCGCAGAGTGCCATAGGAGTATTCGGTTCCGGATGGGCGTGGCTTGTAAGTGATCAGGACGGTACCCTTATGATCCTGACCACAGCGAACCAGGATGTGCCGGATCTGAAATTGTATACTCCCATATTTCTGATAGATGTGTGGGAACATGCCTATTATTTACAGTACCGGAACCGCAGACCGGATTATGTGGTGGGGTGGCATAAGCTGATCCACTGGAAAAAGGCGGAGAGACGTTATGAACAGGTCCTCTGCAGACGGGAAAGAGGAAATGAAAATGGAGAACAGACCGATCATAAAAAAAGAACAGGTAGAGACCGTCTATGACAGCAGATTCATCAAGGTATTTGATCTGCAATATGAGCCGGGAAAACATTATTTTGATGCCACCAGAAGAAGCGTTGAGAATCTGGCGGCAGTAAAGAATGACGAAGAATTTAAACAGATGCTGCCGGATGCGGTGAGCTGTGTCGTGATCCTGAAAGTTAAGGATCAGGAACCGAGACTCTGCCTGAGCCGTGAGTATCGTTATCCGGCGGGACAGTTCCTGCTAAGCGTTCCGGCAGGACTGTTGGACCCGGAGGATGCGGCACAGGAAAATTCCGTATTCCATGCAGCCATCCGGGAATTGCGGGAAGAGACCGGCATCGCACTGGAAGAGAGTGACAGCATCCGTTTGGTGAACCCGCTGGTATTCAGTACTCCCGGTATGACGGATGAAAGCAATGCACTGGTGCAGATCACGCTGAACCGGGAAGAAATGCCGAAGGTAAGCCAGGAAGGTGCCGTAGGTACGGAATGCTTTGACGGCTTTTTATTGTTGACCAGAGAAGAAGCACAGAAAATCCTAAAAGCCGGTGTGGATGACCAGGGACTGTTTTATCCCTTATATACCTGGGCGGCGCTGATGTGCTTTGTGACGGGAATGTGGGAATAACGGAACCTATCCCCGGAGCGTTATCACCGTGTGGAAGGTCAGAGTAGCATCGTTATAGTACAGTTGGATATCCCCATGACAGCAGCGAGCAATGTGGAATGATACAGATCCAGAGCGTCCTTCAGATTCCGGAACAGACGCTGCCTGTCTATGGGCTTGGACAGATAACGGAATACATGGAACCGCATGGCTTCATCCAGATATTCGGAATAAGAAGTAATAATAAAAATGATAATATCTTTATCTTTCTTTTTCAGTTCGTTTCCTACATAGATTCCGTCAAGCCCCGGCATCTCGATATCGAGAAAAAGGATATCCTTGTCTCCCGGATCCGCAAGCAGGGACTCCCCGTCTGAAAAGCAGACGATCTCCGGACAGCTCAGGTGCAGATGACTGAAATAGCTTTTCAGATATTTTTGCAGTTTTTCTACGATCAGTAAATCGTCATCGCAAATAAGAATACGCATCTTATACTCCATTCGATATCATTGATGCCTGCGGGTTGTTCCGTACCAGACATGTGCCACTGGCATCATTATATAATAAGAAAACGCAAAATAGAATGTCGTTTTCGCCCATTTTTGCCTTAGTTTTTGCTTTTCGGTTCGGAAGGGATGTCTCGTTTTTTGAAATATGCTATTCTGAAAATGCAAATAAGTATAAATTAAGTATAAATCTTAAGTATAAATCCGTTGAATGAATTTTAAAAATCTGATTTGGGTATAGAAACCATAAGTTAGTCATG
>NZ_JBOKRY010000067.1:0-10127 GCF_051972595.1 Simiaoa sp.
TGGATGGCAACTGGAGCCGTGCCCGTACGGATTAGAACCGCTACTCACTTTTCGTTAGAAAATTCCCACCGGGAGACCTCACATCGAGGAAGGACATTCCGTTCGCCGTGGGCGTTCGTGGGGTTTACGGCAACCCTACGTTACGAGCCATGCACTCAATTCATAAATGTGTCGCAAAAGATGCTCCACATTTATTGGCAGTTTTCCCAATGAGCCTCGCTATTCATAAGATTGTCAGCAAAAGGCGCTGCCAATCTTATTTCATATCGCGGCGTTCGCCGCATCACGGCAAAAGTAAAAACCGTGATTTGTGAGCAAGCTCCAAATCACGGTTCTTATTTTGACTATGCGCGGCTCATTGCTCGCGTAAACTCTCAATTTACACAATCACAATCGGTGTCCGATATTCATTCACCATTTCTTTTTGGTTCTTCAATGCCAGATTTCCCAGATAGATCTGATTCCGGAGAATATCCTGATCCAGCATACGCAAAGCATCTGCGGGAAGTGTCTGTCTTGCGTCTGCCAAACTGGTAATGAGAGGAATGGAGCTGTTCTTTTTGATCTCGGTAAGGAGAGGAGCTGCATCCCTGCAAAAGCCCAACACTCTGGCGTAGGAAATATAATCTTCAGCCTTGCAGGTCTCGAATTCTTTCTTGGTCATATTCAGCAAAATATGGAACAGGCATCTGCTGATACGAGTGTAGGTCATATCCTTGCTCTTGAGCAGATCGCAGAAAGAAGATAAGCCGGTGAAGGACGGCAGGGTATTGCGGATACGGTCGGAGAGATCCGGGGAAATATCCTGATACTTGTCGTAGCCCTCGAAGTATTCCGTCAGTAGCTTGTATTGCAGCGCCGCAGAAAAATCATCCGCAAACAGAGGCTTCTGTTCCTCCAGAGAAGTCCGCAATATCTCATAGGCATTTTCCGGCATCTGAGATGTCAGATAGGCAAGATCATGCCCGGCAGCCACGGACTGGCGGATGGCAATAGCGGAACACTGGTTGGTTCCCAGGCGCTTATCGTGATAATCCGCACCTACACGGGTGGTAGTGAAGGGAACAATCTTGCTGTTCCTTGACATCAGGGCCTTCAGATATTCAATTCCCAGTATATTATTCGGAGAGGACAGCACATCCTTGTCATCACTTAATGAAGGAGCGTACTGCAACAGAGCCCAGGTCCTTGCAATCGGGAAGGACATTCCCTTTTTCAGATTGCAGCGCAGGGATTCCACATAAGGTTCCGGCTCCGTGTAGAAGATCTCGGCGATCCGGGAGAGCGTATCGATGTTACCGCATTCGCTGCCAAAGCACAGATTTGTGGTGACTCCCAGTTTGTCAAATAGAGCAACGGAGCCCTTGGCAAAAAATTCCGCACTCGAAGCAGCGTAGCAGATGGGGAGTTCCAGCACAAGATCCGCACCGCATTCCAAAGCCATTTTGGCGCGGGTGAACTTATCTAACAGGGCAGGGGCACCGCGCTGCATGAAGTTGCCGCTCATAACGATGATCGTATAATCGGCGCCGGTGGCTTCTTTGGCATGCTGCATCTGGTAAGCATGACCATTATGAAAAGGGTTGTATTCTGCGACAATACCATTGACCTTCATAATATGGCTCCTTTCGTGAAAAGAAATATACGGTAAATCGAATACAAATACAAGCTGCGCATGTGAAAAAAATAACATACGCTGAAAGCGTTTACATATGCATGGTTATCAGCATATTTTGTAATTGAAATTCAAAGGTTGTATCTGAAAATATACAATTTTGCGAACATTATGCCCTTGTCTACTCCAGATGTATTTAGTATAATATAAATACATCGGTTTGTTAAGATAAAACCAAAACTTTACAGAAGTTATTTGGGAGGAAGCGGGTATCCCCCGCCGGAAAGGAGAATGGATATGTCATACATTGACATGATTAAAGAGAGAGCAAGACTCGACAAAAAAACAATTGTATTACCGGAATCTAATGATAAGAGAACATTACTGGCTGCTGCCCGTATCGTAGAAGAAGGTATCGCAGACATCATTATGATCGGTGATGAAGAGAAGATCATGGATGGTGCAGGCTGGTTGGAAGTCGACCTGTCCAAGGTAACAGTAGTTAACCCGAAAACAACTCCCAAGTTGGATGACTATGTGAATTTATTATATGAAACCAGAAAAGCAAAGGGAATGACTCCCGAAAAGGCAAGAGAGATCCTGTTAAATGATTACCTGACCTTCGGTATCGTGATGGTTAAGGCTAACCATGCAGACGGTATGGTAGCAGGTGCATGTCACTCTACCGCAGACACCTTAAGACCCGCACTGCAGATCTTAAAGACGGCACCCGGCGTTAAGCTGGTATCCGCCTTCTTTGTTATGGATACTGTATTCAAAGACCAGGGTGAGAACGGAACTTTCCTGTTTGCTGACTGTGGTCTGAACCAGGATCCCACCCCCGAAGAGCTGGCTGCTATCGCAGATACCTCTTCCAGAAGCTTCAAGTCCCTGATCGGACCCAAGCCTGTTATTGCTATGTTAAGCCACTCCACCAAGGGCAGTGCCAAGCATGCTCTGGTTGACAAAGTAGTAGAAGCTACCCGTATTGCACATGAGGAGTATCCTCATCTGACCTTAGACGGTGAACTGCAGCTGGATGCAGCGCTGGTTCCCAGCGTTGCTAAGTCCAAGGCTCCCGGAAGCCCTGTAAACGGTCATGCAAATGTTCTGATCTTCCCGAATCTGGATGCAGGTAACATCGGCTACAAGCTGGTACAGAGACTGGGTGGCGCAGAAGCTTACGGTCCTATGTTACAGGGTATCGCAAAGCCTGTTAACGATCTGTCCAGAGGATGTTCCTGGCAGGATATCGTTGGTGTTGTAGCATTGACTGCTGTACAGGCACAGTTAGTATAATCATTATAAGAACCATAAACGTGTGCGGGATATCTGTCCCGCACCGTATTCATGTATTGCCCTTACAGGGTGGCATGAGATCATAGAACATTAGTCTTACAGATTAAAAAAGAAAGGAATTTACCATGAATATTTTAGTTATTAACTGCGGAAGCTCTTCCCTGAAGTTCCAGCTTATTGATTCCGAGACCGAGAAATGCATCGCAAAGGGTCTCTGTGAGAGAATCGGTATCGAAGGAAGCCGGATCACCTATACCCCCGATGGCGGCGAGAAGGAACAGACCGTAACTCCCATGCCGGATCACACTGAAGCAATCCGTCTGGTACTGGAAGCTCTGACCAATGAAAAGACCGGCGTGGTGAAGAGCCTGGATGAGATCGGTGCCGTAGGACATCGTATCGTACACGGCGGTGAGAAGTTCGCAGCATCTACCATCATTACCGATGACGTTATGAAAGCCATCGAAGAGTGCAACGATCTGGCTCCTTTACATAACCCTGCAAACCTGATCGGTATCAATGCCTGCAAAAAGCTGATGCCCGCTACTCCCATGGTAGCTGTATTCGATACCGCTTTCCATCAGACCATGCCTGAGGAAGCTTATATGTACGGTCTGCCTTATGAGTATTATGAGAAGTACAAGATCAGACGTTACGGTTTCCACGGAACCAGCCACTCTTATGTATCCAGGAAGGCTGCAGAGGTTCTGGGCAAGAAGTACGAAGATCTGAAGATCATCGTCTGCCACTTAGGCAACGGTGCCAGCGTATCTGCAGTTAAGAACGGCAAATGCGTAGATACCTCCATGGGTCTGACTCCTCTGGAAGGTCTGATCATGGGAACCCGTTCCGGTGATATTGATCCTGCTATCATGGAGTTCATCGCTCACAAAGAGGGCAAGAATATCGACGAGATCATGACCGTTCTGAACAAGAAGTCCGGTGTATACGGCCTGTCCAACAACCTGTCTTCCGATTTCCGAGATCTGGAAGATGGTTATAACAGAGGTGATGAGCATTGCATCCGCACCATGAACACCTACTGCTACCGTGTAGCAAAATACATCGGTTCTTATGTAGCAGCAATGAACGGTGTAGATGTGATCTGCTTTACCGCAGGTATCGGTGAGAATGCACCTCTGGTCCGTTCTCTGGTATGTGAGCATTTAGGCTTCTTGGGCGTATCTATCGATGAGGATGCGAACCACAAGCGCGGCGAGGAGATCGCTATTTCCACTCCTGACAGCAAGACCACTGTTATGGTAATTCCTACGAATGAGGAACTTGCTATTGCCAGAGAGACAGTAAGTTTGGTAAAATAGGTTCGACGGAACCTTAAGAATGAGAACACCCATCAACCGGAGGCTCCGATTGATGGGTGTTCTATTATGGTAAGGAATGAACAGAGGGAGAAAATGCTATGAAGAAAAATGTGATCGTAGGACAGTCCGGAGGTCCCACCGCGGTAATCAACGCCAGCCTTGCCGGCGTCTATAAGACAGCAAAGGATATGGGCGCGGAAACCATATACGGTATGCGTTACGGCATCCAGGGACTTCTGGAGAAAAAGATAGTGAATCTGGGGGAGAAGATCCGCAATGACATGGATGTGGAACTTCTGAAGAGAACACCGGCATCCTTCCTGGGATCTTGTCGTTATAAGCTTCCGGAGATCAGTGCAGATAAGACTATCTATGAGAGAATTTTTGAAATTCTGGAAGAACTGGAGATTACGGCATTTTTCTATATTGGCGGTAATGACTCCATGGACACCATAAAAAAGCTTTCCGATTATGCCCAGACAGTTGACAGCCCGATCCGTTTTATCGGTGTGCCCAAGACGATCGATAATGATCTGGAGGGTACGGATCATACGCCCGGTTACGGCAGCGCTGCAAAATATATTGCCACCGTTACCAAGGAACTGGTACGTGATGGTCTGATCTATGAGATGCAGAGCGTGACGGTCATCGAGATCATGGGAAGAAATGCCGGCTGGCTGACCGGTGCGGCAGTACTTGCCAAGAGTGAAGACTGCGAAGGTCCGGATCTGATCTATCTGCCGGAGGTTCCTTTCGATGTGGATGCTTTTCTGGAAAAAGTAAAGAAACTGGTAGTAGAGAAACAGTCCATCGTCATCGCTGTATCGGAAGGTATCAAGACGGCAGACGGCAGATATGTCTGCGAATTGTCCGCACACTCGGACAAGACCGATTCCTTCGGTCATGTGCAGTTATCCGGTACCGGTAAATATCTGTCCGACCTGATCATCGAGAAATTGGGCTGCAAGTCCAGAGCTATTGAACTGTCTACCCTCCAGCGCTGTGCAGGACATCTGACCTCCCGTGTGGATATCACCGAGGCTTATCAGGTAGGCGGTACTGCAGTAAAGGCAGCTTTTGAGGGCAAGACCGGTCAGATGGTGATCCTGAAAAGAGTATCCCAGGATCCCTATATCTGCACCACGGATCTCTACGATGTGCATAAGGTAGCAAATCTGGAGAAAAAGGTTCCCCGTTCCTGGATTACGGAAGAGGGAGATTACGTGACAGCAGAGATGAAGAACTATATCGAGCCTCTGATACAGGCGGAACTGACCCCGATCATGATCACAGGGCAACCCAGACACATTATTATCGATGATCTGCCGGATATAAAGTAAGCAAGTATAGATAGAACAAATTGGATACAAAGGAGGTGGGAACATGCCGAAAGACAGGAAGAGAAAAAACATGCTGATCATAGCATGTATCATGCTCTTTGCAACTTTATTTACGCTTGTTCCTGCCTTTTCTTTTTCCGTGACTGCAGCCAGAAGGAACGCAGGATCGGTGGCGGAAGAGTACGTCAGGTATCAGTCCAGGCTTCGGCGTATAGAGAAGATCACGGAGCTGGAGGAAAACGGATTTCGTTTGCTGGAGGATCAGGTATTTGCCATGCCGCTTCAGAAATTGCCGGAGGATACGCCTGAGGACGAAGTGGATGAGGTCTGGTTCTATGCGGCATTGGACAAGCAGTACCACAGACTGGCAGTTTTTATCGCAGATGATAATGGACAGGTTCTGTACAAGACGGATCAGCTGGAGGCAAATTACTGCTATCCGGGAGAACTGCGGCAGCCCATAGAGAAGCTTGCATCGGTATCTTTTCAGGATGTGGACAATGACGGCGATACGGATATTATTCTGATTGCCCAGTGCCATAACGATAGAGGAGATTATCAGGAGAAATCTTATAAAGTGGGAGATGTTCTGTTCCAGGAGGATGGCAGCTTTTACAGAGACTATCGGATCTCGGACAAGATCAACCGCTTTGATATGAATAAAAATCCGGCGTGTATCCTGAACTTCGTACGCGACGGCCGTTCCACGGAATTCCTCTACACTGCGGAGACATACGGAGAACTGCTCAGTCATAATTTCCGGGTGATCGAGGAACAAAGCTATACCCGTAATTTTGAAAAGCTGGGGAAAATGAAGGTAGTGCCCGGAGTATACCGGATGGCGGAATATGATGTGTTTATGATCTACCTGATCGACGAGCAGGGAAATATTGTGTGGAGTTTCCAGCCTATGGAGGATTACGACAATCTCTATGCGCTGAAGGGAATCCAGGGGAAGGATCTGGACGGCGATGGCTTCAAGGATCTGGTGGTATTTGCAAAATACAGTTATGAGGGAGACTCTGGGGAATTGTTGGTAGATACCGTGTGTACCGTGTATTATCAGCGGACTGCCGGATTTGAAAAGGACGAAGATTTTACCGCAAAGTATAAATGTACGGAGGAGGACACTTTAGAGGCGCTGGTCGGGAAGATACGTGCCTACTGGGGGTGGCAGACATAATGATAAAAATATTGATCGTGGATGATGAAAAGCCGATCTGTGATCTGATCGATCTGAATCTGTCGGCAGCAGGATATTTTTGTAAAAGCGTACAGGACGGCATGAAAGCAATCGAATGTATCGAGAGAGAAAAATTCGATCTGATCTTACTGGATATTATGCTTCCGGGAGTGGATGGCTTTGACATCATGGAATATATCAGACCTTTAAAGATCCCGGTGATCTTCATTACAGCCAGGGGAGATGTGAAGGATCGTGTAAAGGGGCTGCGGCTTGGCGCAGAGGATTATCTGGTGAAGCCCTTTGATGTCGTGGAACTTCTGGCGAGAGTGGAGGTCGTATTGCGCAGATTCCATAAGATGGGAGCACAGTTGTCTGCCGGTGATGTGATGGTGGACATGGATGCCAGAATGGTGACCAAGGCAGGGATTCCCGTGGTGCTGACCAATAAGGAGTACGGACTTTTGGTGTTGTTTATCCAGAACAAAAATATCGCCCTGTTCAAGGAAAGTCTGTATGAAAAAGTGTGGGGCGAAGAGTATGACGGAGATAGCAGAACCTTAGAACTTCATGTGCAGCGCCTGCGCAAGAAGATGGGATGGGAGCGTCAGCTGGTAGCGGTCTATAAGGTGGGATACCGGCTGGAGATCGCATAACCCGGAGCGGGTAAAAGGAGAGATATATGAAATTTTCCTGGAAAATACTGTTTTGTACGATGTTGATCATGGCAGCGGCATGCGGAGCAAGCGGTTATTTTTTTGTAAATTATGTATTTCAGACCTCCATGGAGCGTGAGACCAGACAGGCACTTGATGAAAGCAGTATTTTGAGGTTCGCTTTTGAGACGGCAGCTTTAAATATTCCATCCAAATATGATGTGCTTCCGGACGGAACGGTGGAACAGATCGGAGTATACCTGGAGAACAGTGGACAGCACGGCAACAGATTGCTGCGGATCAGTGATGAGAACGGTAAGGTGCTGTATGCCAGCGAAGGGTTTACCGGGGATACTTCTCTGTGGGAAGAACGCGGAGAAAATACGAGAGTGTACCGGGTATTGCAATCGGGGGATTCCTATTATATCCAGACACAGACCAGGATCAATGTGTCCGACCGAATGCTTACGTTAGAGACCATGAAAAATGTAACTGCGGTATATACGGAGAGGACGGAAGGATTTCGGATGTATCGTCAGGTTACGGTGATCGTATTGTTATGCAGTGGGGCGGTCATGACGCTGATTGCCTGTTGGCTGACCAGACCTATCAGACTTTTAACCCGTGCCACCGGCAAAATGGCGGAGGGAGAATACAGCTATCGCGCGGAGCAGATCAGTAATGATGAAATGGGACAGCTGACTGCAGATTTTAACCGCATGGCAGAGGCGCTGGAACAGAATATTCAGAATTTGGAAAATGAAGTCAGAGCCAGAGAAGATTTTATTGCCGCATTTTCCCATGAACTGAAGACACCGCTGACTGCCATGATCGGTTATGCGGATATGCTGCGTTCCCGGAAATTGGATGATGAGAAGCATTTTTTGTGTGCCAATTATATCTATACAGAGGGAAAACGCCTGGAGACTATGGCACTCAGACTGCTGGATATCATTGTGACCAGACGTAAGGAGATCGATCGTAAGACTACAAATGTCTCCGGTATTTTCTCGTATCTGCAGGAAATTTATGATGAGACCAAGAACCCGGAAGACGGCAGGGTGAAGGTTGACATCAGCTGGGAAAAGGGAGAACTCTATGCCGAGGAGAACCTGTTGAAGACTGTTTTGATTAATCTGACCGATAATGCCATCAAAGCCTCCGAGGAGGGGCAGACCGTGGAGATCACAGGAAGGCGCATGGAGAACGGTTATTATTTTCAGGTGCGGGATGAAGGAATCGGTATCCCTGAGGAAGAACTTCAAAAGATCACGGAGGCTTTTTATATGGTGGATAAATCCAGATCCAGGGCTCATAACGGAGCGGGACTGGGGCTTGCACTGTGTACCGCTATTCTGGAGCTGCATCACAGCCGCCTGAAGATCGAGAGTACGCTGGGGTTTGGAAGCTGCATGAGCTTTCTGATTCCGGACGAGGGGGGTGAAGTCGGATGAATAGATGGAAGAGCTGTTCTTTGGGCTTTGCGGTAGCAGTTGTGGTCATTCTTGCGGCTCTGTGGGGTCCGGAATGGATCGCGGCCAAAAGGGATGAGAGACTCTTAAACAGTATTACCACAGAGGCAGTGGAAGGAGCGGAAGGATATCGTTACCGCATGAGCAGCAATCAGAAGCTGTATCTTTTGGGAAGATGTCTGAGCAGCCAGACCCTGCCGGAGAGTGAACTGCGTTTTCTGACCAGAGTGGACAGTGAGGCAGGAAACTACGGAGAAATGACGGGTACCTACGCGTTTGTGGAGAATCGTCAGCAGCCGGGAGAGGGACAGATTCAGGAGGAAGCGGTATATGAGGCATGCAACAGAGAGATTCAGGCCCTGAAGGAGCAGGGAATTCTTCCCGGGGAAGTAAAGGAAGTGTCGGAAGACTCTTACGAAGCGGTGATCTGCTCAGCCATCGATGTGCTGGAGCCGAGGAATAATCTCTCCGTATGGAAACTCAGCCTGTCTACGGACGTAAGGAATGCGGATAAGAGTAACCGTTTTCTGGATATTTATCTGGATGCGGATACCGGAAAAATTTATGAATTCTATGTCCGGACCGGACAGCAATGGGAAGACATCGATACGGATGCCATGATCGACCGGTATGCGGAATATCTGGAATTGACCGGTCTTGAAAAATATGAGGACCCAAATCCGCTGTTGGAGACGACGCCGTATTTTGCCAAGTATACTTTCCCTGGGGAGGAGGAAGGCAGTACCACGGTGACCATCGGTTACTATGAAGGAATCCGTGAGCTTTTCCTCAAAGTAGGAAGATAGAAAAATAAAATACGCATAGATTTTTTACAAAAAAGATTAAAATCACTACTTGACGTTAGCACACTAAAGCAGTACTATAAATAAAAATTAAATACAGCGGTAAGAAAACCATTGATGTGGAGATAAAGACAGTTCGTGCACTTACAGAGAGACCGGATGCTGAGAAAGGTTGGAACGCAGGTTGTTAAATGGACCACGGAGGGCGCAGTCAAAGAGGACACATAGAATCTTAAGACCTCAAGTATTCTGCGACGTGAGGGCATACGTCAGTTGCCGGGGATATGTTGGTATCCTGTAAGAGCACAAGCAATTGTGAAGCAAGGTGGCACCGCGGGAAATGTAAATAACCCGTCCTTGACAGAAGCAGATTCTGTCATGGGCGGTTTTTTTATGGGCTTTAGCCTGTTGAGTGCATCGGAGTTTCTCCAAACGGA
>NZ_JBOKRY010000068.1:0-7597 GCF_051972595.1 Simiaoa sp.
ATGACTAACTTATGGTTTCTATACCCAAATCAGATTTTTAAAATTCATTCAACGAAAATTTTACCGTTACCTTTTTTCGCAAAAGATTCCCTGGATTCGGTTTTATTCCGCATTTTACCTGAACTAATCCAATTCAATGCAAGTAAAGCGTATTCTGTCCAAATGCTTTACTCTAATTTTACACATGAATAGCTGAGATTTCAAGTCGTATCCGCATCTTCCGCAATCTATCCAGATAAGCATACGGTGCCGCATATTGCAGGCTTCCAATGACATCAGCAATCTGTCTTTTTGCTTCCTCTGGCAGCTGGTCCACATTTTTCTCCCAAAAGGTGACAAAGTCTTCCCAGCCATCGGCGACGATTCCCACAAGCCGGTATGCTTCTTCCCAGGTAAGTTCATGCTCACACAGCTTTTTTCCGATTCTGTCAAGTTCATGCTCTACATACCACGCTCGGAAATCCTCCGGAAGCTCCTGCACGATATAGCTTAGAGTGATCTGCCATCTTTCCTCATATACGATTGCATTCTGCTTGACATTCTTTTCGATAACGTGTTGTACCGCAGTCTGCGTTTCCTCATTCATGGGTTCTCTTGTCAGAAGCAGCAGATAAATGAGAGCTTCCAGCGTTATTTTCTCTTCCCCCAGGATTTCACGCAGACTCTGTTGCCTGGTATCTGACAGGATGACCCGACGTTCTTTGTCGCATAATTTTTCCGTACACTTCCCCAGAATCGCAACTTCTCGTACCACTTCATAGAAATTGTTTGCGAACATTGCATTGGCCGTAATCAAGCTCGATTTTACTGTCAGATTGCCTTCCCTGTAGTATGTCGCATTTTCCATCCACTCCGGATATTTTTCCAACAGCAGGTCTATCGTTTGGGATGCTGCCTGTTGTGTAACTTTATATCTACTGAGCAGCTGCAGGGTTCCGTTGATGCAGATACGATACAAGTTCACCGTTTCCGGGGAGACAGGATCTCCCTGTTTCGTCCTGTTGTGCAATCCTTCCGTCTTGATATCTCCCAACATATGCTGCAATCCTCTGAGCCAGTGTTCTCTATATGCCGGATATTGTACAGCCAACTTCATCATAGTGCTCATCATCTGATCCGCCCAGAGGTATGACCACATCATGAGATTTTCCGGTGAATTATCTCGATAGTGTTCTGTATTTCGGAACAGCTGCCATATATATCGCAGCAGCAATACATAGAGCATTCCATATTCTCTGCTCTCTTCTCCTGCATAAGAGAACAAATCTGTAATCACCGCCATGATATCCTCTGTCGTGCTGCCGGTCGCCAATTTTCTCTCCAGTCTGTGCAGCAGGTGGACGGGATTGTGGTTATCCTCCATGCCGTCCTCTGCCATCTCTCCTCCCTGTATTTCAAGGGGAAGCGCCTGGGCAATCTGTGTCGTCTGATTCTTTCCGGTCTCACAGTCATAATATTGCCTGAAATACTCCGGAGATTTCGGCAGCACCATTTTCTGCATGTCTTCTCTGAACAGCCAGTCTTCTTCCAACACTTTCTCTTTGCGAAGCTTTTCGAATTCATCCGACAGATCGTCTTTCTCCCTGCCAGGCTCTCTGGCAAGCAGAAAATGCATTTCCTTTTCCGACTCTCCCTCCTTCCAATATATATTCATTCTGGGATACCCCGGCAACAGGTAATTCCATGATATTGTATAGGATATCCCTTTATATTCTTCGGTCACAGGATCATTTTCGCCTTTTTCCAGTATCTGTTTTTCCCAATGGTTTACTCTGTCCTGTGGAACTGCAGTCTTTTCAGACAAGTGAATTGCATACACGTTGTAAACCTCATCATACAATTGCCGGATCTCTTCATTTTGCAAAAGTGCTTCCCTGTACTGCTCCGGCATATGTTTTATTCCCATTGCGAACATATTTCTGCCCACCCTGTTTTCATCAGGATTTTTTACAGAACATAATTGTCTGATAAGTGCATCCATGAATTGCCTGAGGTGTTTTATGGTTCTCTCATTCATCTCCGGATTTTCCTGAAAATATGGTTTCATCCAAGAATCGAGCCACACGTAATACGCTGCTGTATCGTTTTCATTCCATGTAATATATGTCCCTTTTATCAACAGATCTGCCAGCTGTATTGCCAGACTATCCTTTTTCCCCTCTTCACTGATGTAATCACCGTATTCAAATGCAAACTGGGAAAAGTGTTCCAATATCCAGTTCGAAACAGCATGTTTTTTCTCGAAAGGCATCCCGGATTGCCACACTTTCTGAATCAGATCCATAGATTCTCTGTGCAGGCATAGGATATACGCTTCCCTCTCCGGGATATTTACATGTTCTATCCGCTCCTTTTGTAGGAAGCTGTTCATCTCTAATGCGCTCAGCACATATTCTCTCAATGCTGTGAGTGTATCGGTTTCAAGAAGCCTTCCGGCAGTCTCATCCATGCCGGCGCTGTTTAAAGTATAGAAGACATATTCTGTATCGGGTACT
Organism: Simiaoa sp.; assembly: GCF_051972595.1. Lineage (NCBI taxonomy): Bacteria > Bacillati > Bacillota > Clostridia > Lachnospirales > Lachnospiraceae > Simiaoa > Simiaoa sp. Next base: position 2,496 of record NZ_JBOKRY010000068.1, read on the forward strand.
ATGTACTGTATTTTCCGGGCAATTGCTTTTTCATAAGTATCGCAATATTTTTCTCTGGTGATCTTATGCGCCCGGTAGAGATATTGTAGGAGATCAAAGGTATTATAAATATTATTTTCGCCCACAGATGCATAGCCGGTCATCGTCCTGTCATCTACACAGAAGGGGATTTTTTGTTTTTCTGCCTGTTTCAATCCGGAAGCAAGTATGTTTGTATAAACCATATCATCGTTTTCTTCTGTCATCGGGAAAAAGACCACTTTGCCATTTCCCTTATACTGCAACAGGATAGCGCGTAGCTCCTCTAATTGTTCGCATATTTTTTTCTTGTCCAGGATCTCTTGATACTTGTCTTGTATCGCGTGATAGCTGTCTGCATCCGACAGCAGCCGGAATCTTCTGGCAATCGGAGCCAGCAGATTATATTCATCCCATTTCTCGAGAATGTCCATGTCTACATATAATGCCTGAACCTGTTGTTCCAATTCCCGGATGATGTTGTCTCTGACTTCTGCAATCTCTGCCCCGTATTGTTTATAAGTATCCTCTGAGATTCCGTCGGTTCTATATAGCAGTGCTATTACTTCGGTATCTCTGATCTGCGCCTTCTGCGCATCCCCGGATACCCATTTTGCTCCATAATGTTGTGCAGTTTCCTCTCTCATCGCCTGCAATCGCTGCATTGCATCCGGTCTTGCTATCTCTTCCGGTATCTCCAGCGGGACAAATTCTACTTTTAAGTCACGGCATTTCTCAATCGTCCGGTAATTGGCCTTCGCCAATTCTTCCTGTCTGACAGGAACCTTGCGTATTTCCTCCGCCAACACTCCGAACAGCACTCCCGACACATATACCGTCCGCATGCTCTCTAACAGATTGCCCAATATACCCAATTGTTGCAGCAATAAGCAGGAAGAGTAGTCCAATACGATTCCTCCCTGCTTCAGATCTGTCATTTGTTCTTCTCTGTAGTTGTGCCCTCCAAATTCTAACGGCACCATGTTGCCGGCATTCCACTGTCCCAGGAAATATTCTGCATAAGTGCTCTTGGAGGCATCCACAAACAGGTGACTAAACATTTTTCCTTCGTACAGTGCCTGCGTATGCTGCTCTGTTTTCTGTCTGTTCTGCGCAATGATTTCCAGCATTTCCTCTATGCTCTTAGTCTCTAACAGATGTTGTCCTTTATGGGATATTACTTCCTGCAAATATTTCCCTGTGTAATCACTTCTTCCAGTCCGGTTGGCGATCTCCAGCGCCCATAGCAGGATTCCCGGCTGACGCCCGGAGGCCTCGACAGCCTTTTGGGCATAATCCCAAGCATTTTCTTTATCAGCATCCAGATAGAGCACACTTATTTTTTGGTATATGGTTACATTCGAGAGACCTTGTTGTTCTGCTGCCAGCAAAATGTGCAATGCCTTACTTTCCTGTCCGTTCAATGCATACAGTTCCGATAATTTCAGTGTGATATGCTCTGAGGGTCTCTCAAGCCATACTTTTTCTCCGGCAGCAATCGCTTTATCATATTCCCCCATTCTCCGGTAAATATGCATTTTATCCCAGCTTATTTCCGCTTCCGTCCCCCATATTTTTTTAGTTTCCAACGCATCGGCCACTTCTAGCGCTTTTTCATCTTCCTGAAGCTCCACAAGTCCCTGGATCTGATACAGCATTCCGTAATCGTCCAGATGTTTATTAACCAACAGTTCAGCATATTCCAGCATTTTTACCCATTTTTTCTGTCCTCTATAATAGGTGATCAGGTTCAGCAGATCCAGCCGGCTTGTCGTCTGTGCATAGTTTGCCTGCAAAAGGGTTTCCAGTTCTTGTTCTCTGTCTCTATCCTGCTGCAGGAACATACATTTTAATCGGTTTTTACTGATTTCCTCCACTTCTGTATCTGCGTCCAGTTCTTCTTCCCATTTCTGCAGATTTTCTTTCTTATCTTCGGTTCTGGCAATATACTCATACCAGTAATCACAATGCTTTTCTTTTAGGAACAGCGCTCTGTATTCATGTAAGAGGCTCTTTGCTTTCTTCAAGTCATGCTGATAAATACTTAATTCAATGGCAGCTATCACATACCCGATTTTATTAGATTCTTTTTTTGCTGCCTTTTCCAACTTTTCTACGGTTACTTCCGAAGGGATCGGCATTTTTCTCTGTATCCGGTAAATTATTGCGGTCACATTCAGTGGGTATCTGCTTTGTATGATCTGAAGCGGTTCCATGACGTCGTTTTCGAAGCTTCCGTCGACTGACAGAGCATTCACCCATGTATTCAGTATCACTTTCGTCAATTCTTCGTTGTTCACTTGTTCTGCCGCTTGGAATGCCTGACGGTATTCTTCCTGTGCACTGGTGAGCAGTTCTTTTTCCTCCAGGTGCAATATGCCGGTCATAAGCATCGACGGATACAGCTCATTCTCACGGCACATATCCTCCGGCAATGCCTTCCAGTAGAAAATAACCCCCTTGATCAAGTGATAAAACGGATTCGCTGGCTCTTTTGCAAGTGCCTTATCAATATATTCCCCTGCATCCTCGCATTGTTGCTGCAGGAGCATCATGATGCTGATCAGATAGCAGCTTCCTGCGTTCATTGGAATCACATCATCCATTTCCAGATATTTTTCCGATGCTTTTTCAATTTTTCCGGTATTAATACATATCTGTAGATAGACATTGAATTTATCTACTGTATTCACCGGTTCGAGAAGATCTTCCGCACAGGCATTTTCACCGGTCATGGACTGTTTGATTGCCCTGAAGACACAGCCGTCTAATTCCGGATTTAATTCCATGGCCTTATCAAACTTTTTCTGTGCCTTGGCTATGCTATTTTTGTCTTCCAGATACCAGATTGCCATTCTGTAATAGAATTCGGCTTTGATCTCGTTTCTTATACAGGGATCGCTGTCCAGCTCCGTAATCTGTCTGCTCAACCGATCCCATGCCTCGTTTACATTCCCCGTTCGATGCAGTTCTATCGTTTTTTCCAGCTTTTCTTTATAGGTTCCTTCTAATCTGGTCTGTAGATCCTGTATTCCGGCGATGGTCACAGGAGTACGTACCTGGCAGTGGTCTCCAAACATCAGTTCCTTCTGCTGCTGATACTCTCCCTGCTCCTTTTTTACCACAGGAATGGCGTTTGCCCGGAAAAATTCGATGCTTGATCTGACACTGATTCCCTTGATGGCAATTGCTTTTCCGTCTTCTGTATTTTGCTGTGCTACGATTCCTATGATATTTCCGTCTGCAATGATCGGGCTTCCGGACAATCCTGAGAAATCAGCCTCTTTATTGGTCTCCGTATCAAACAGCAGATCGGTAACTCTGTTCTCATTTTGCGTCACGGTACCCGTGAATCTGAGCTTGCTCCATCGGCCATCCGCGAAAAAATTAGCATCAAATCCATAGATTCCGGATATATCCCCCGGAAATAGCTGTAATGCTTCAAACGCAACTTCTTCCGCTTCCACTTCTGTCTCCAGCTCCAACAGAACAAACTGCTCCTCTTCTCCCATTCCGGTTAGCTGCGGTACTGCCCATACTGCTTTGTAACCCATATTCGGGAATATCAGTTTTACGCGCTCCGCCTCCACACAATGTTTTATGGTAAGCGCCCTCTTGGAATCTATGAGAACAGCGTTTCCCTTTTCTTCCCCATCTACTTTAGCTACTATTTTTTCTATTTTTGTTATTGCAATTCTGTCTTTCTCATTCATAGGAATCCCCTTCTGTTTCTCCTATTGTCTTCAGAGCTTCTATTTCATAGTTTTTCACAATTTTTGCCCGGGTGGGAGCTTCCCGCAGGATGCTTCCAATCACGCAAGGCGATGGGTGGTCATATTTTTCTCCATTCGTGGACAGGAGATAATAGGTGACTTGTGTTTCCTGTATAAATTTTCTGCTGATATTGGCATAGGAACCATGATGCGGCAGTTTTACTACCTCGATCTGCCCCGGTAACTTCTCCTGAAATACCTGTACCGGGCAGTCTCCCGGGAATAGCATAGTGATTGCCTCGTATTGCAGAAGAAATGCTATTGACGATCTATTCGTGATACTAGTGTCGATTTTATGATTCCATCCGGCAGCGTAATTTTGGATATCCCACCTGTTTTTTCCAGCCCAATAGCTGATATTCCCTGTGTTTCGTTCCGGTTCCGCAGTTCCGTCATGTAAGAACATCCCCTCAAATGCCGCATTATATAATTCGTCCTCATAGATTTTAAAATTTCGGACATTTCGTTTCATATCTCTGATCCAATACTGGGTCAGCTTATGAAGTTCCTCTCCCCCCGGTCCCAATAGTCTGCAAGCAATCCTGTCATGTAGTAAGATACTTTCTCTGTTTTCCACACACACCGCTTTTCCCTCAAAGGAGCTATTCCAGCGGTATCCATTGACAGACAGTAATTTTGCTACCGTATTTCCCTGTGTCACGCTGATATCCTTGCTTCCGTTTTTGCAATCCCTCATTCCCTGCAAAGCCTTTCCTTGTAGCATCAGTCGCACATAATCCGGCAGGCTCCCTGTGCACTCCGGTTCTCCGTAGATATGAAAAAAGGAGTTATACCACACCTCATCCACTTTTATAATGTTGGGCTTTGCTGCACTTCCGTTTTCTTTTAAGAAGGCCTGTATTCCGCCAATATGATCTGCATCAATATGAGTGATGATCAATAATTGGATTCTCTTTCCTTCCTTGCTCAGGCGCAATAGTTTATCTCTGAGATAATTATCATAGGTATCCACATAGCCGCCATCTATCAATATCCGGTAGTCCTCTTGAAGGAACTCAATGAGGATACAATCCCCTGCCCTTGCCGGCAGCATAGTGATCCTAATTTTGTCACCGATCTGCATGTCCTACTCCTCTCGCGGTATTATAACATGATTATACAACAAAAGACATCGATCTTGCCACCGATGTCCTTTGTTGTATTTTTCTAGTCATTTTCTTCTCTGCATTTTTTTCATTACTTTTCCGCTATAAAAGAGCTGAATCCGATAATTGCCAGCTCATGTAGCACATGAGCTCAGACTGTAGACAAAACGCTTTTGGTCAGCACTCCAGAAGCGTTTTTCTTGTT
>NZ_JBOKRY010000069.1:0-6694 GCF_051972595.1 Simiaoa sp.
AAAGTACTGTCGGCAAAATTAAATGCCATCAAGGTCTGCCATTTTCCGAAAGAAGGGGAAAAGCGCTGCGTGATCAGCTGCCTGAAGCTGGTGCGTCTCATGGAGGAGCTCTGTCCGGAAATAGATGTGCAGGTGGTAGGAGAGACAGATGTACTGGTGGAATGGATCAGCGTGGATCAGTACAAAGGCTGGCAGCAGTGGAGCAAGGCTGCGTTCGTGTGCCTGATCAGCTTCTTCGGGACAGCGTTTACCATTATGGCATATCATAATGACGTGGGGATCAACGAAGTATTTACCGAGGTATACCGGATGTGCATGGGTGCGGAACCCGGAGGGATTAATACGCTGGAGGTGGCGTATTCTGTGGGACTGGCGGCAGGTATCATTGTGTTCTTCAATCATATCGGAGGCAGGCGGTTGACAAAGGATCCGACACCCGTGGAAGTGTCTATTAATAATTATGAGACCGATGTGGAGAAGACGCTGATCGAGCAGGCGGGAAGAGAAGGCAGGGAGATCGAGGGGGATAATGGGGAGCTATAAGACATCCTTAGGAAGATATAGGAAATGGTCGGAATGGGTTGACATAGTCAGGGATGGACGCTATAATCAATATCGTAATGTAATAAATTTGTAACAAATTCGTAAAAGGAATTTAACTGAAAGGTTTTTATGATAAAGAATAAGAAGAACAGACAGATGAAATTCATAGCAGCCGGCATGGCACTTTTCATGTTGGCATCACCGATCTCCGTATCCGCAGCCGGCAGCAGCACACTGATGGCTTCCGGTGGCATTGCATCCGTACTGGAGATGGATCGTTCCCTGGAGGAATATATCCAGATCGCGCAGGATGCGCAGGGAGCTTCCTGGGGATATACCAATATCGGTGTAGCCAATGTAGAGTCCGGCAATCTGAATATCAGAGCAGTGCCCTCCACGGACGGTAAGCTGGTGGGTAAGCTGCCCAAGGATGCTGCCTGTGAAGTCATCGAGACGAAGGACGGCTGGTGCCATATCAAGTCCGGTGAAGTGGATGGCTATGTAAGCCGGGAGTTCTTACATACAGGACCGGAGGCTACGATCCGTGCGGCACAGCTGGTACATACAGTGGCAATTGCCAATACGGACGGATTGAATGTACGCCAGGAGCCCAACACCTCCAGCGAGATCGTGACGCAGGTAGGACAGGGCGAGGAGATGGAATATGTGGAGACCGGTGCCGATGGCTGGGTGAAGATTTCCATCGATGGTGAGGATGCTTATGTGTCCCAGGAATTTGTCACAGTGGAAGAAAAGCTGGATACCGCCATTACCATGACGGAACTGCTCTACGGTCAGGGGGTATCCGATGTGCGCGTAGATCTGGTGGAATATGCGAAACAGTTTGTGGGTAACCCTTATGTATGGGGAGGAACCAGTCTGACCAAGGGTGCCGATTGCTCCGGTTTTGTACTGGCAGTGTTCAAAAAATACGGTATTTCCCTGAGTCATTCTTCCAGAGCGCAGGCGAATGAAGGAACGAAGATCAGCGCTTCGGATCTGAAGCCCGGAGATCTGATCTTCTACGGTAACGGCAAAGGTAACATCAACCATGTAGCGATCTATATCGGCGGAGGACAGGTTATTCATGCCAGCAGTCCTAAGACCGGTATCAAGATCAGCAGTTATAAATACCGTACTCCCGTGAAATGTGTCCGCGTAATTCAGGATTGATATAGGAAAAAATTTAAAGTGTAAAGGCATTGTGCGTCTGGTGGCGGGCAATGCCTTTTTGACATTCGGAAGGATGCTTTTAATAATTGCGTTTCCATGGGAACTGTGATACTATTTTTTATATATCTAAGAAAGCGCTGGAATGGGTACAGCAGCAAATATAATGAAACTAAATGGGTGATGGAGATGCGAAAAGTAGCTTTGATCACAGATGGTTGGAGACGTCTGTTTACATATGCATGGCCGGCGGGAATTCTGCAGAGGATTCAGGAGACCGGAGAGGATGTCAATCTGTACATTTTCAACAGTACAGGTAACTGGAGCCGGGATGCCGGATACAATAGGGCAGAGTACAATATTTACAATCTGCCGGAGTTGTCCGATTTTGACGGGATTATTCTGGAATTAAATAATATCAGTTCTCCTGCGGTGCTTGCGGATGTGATCAGCAATGCAAAGCGATCAGGACGGCCTGTGGTATCCATTGCCAATGAACTGGGAGATTTTTATTATGTGGGGATCGATAATTATTCGGCCATGAAGCAGGTTATCGCACATCTTCATGAGGTGCATGACTGCAAAAAATTCTGGCTGTTAGTGGGAGCACAGGGTAATTACGAGAGCAGCTGCCGCCTGCAGGGAATGCTGGATTATGCCAGAGAACATAAGATTAAGATCGACAAGGACGATATCTGGTACGGTTCCTTTGATTATAAGAGCGGACTGGAAGGTTATAAACATCTATGGGACCGGCACAAGGAGCTCCCGGATGCTGTGATCTGTATTAATGACAATGTGGCGGTTGCTGTATGCGAAGCAGCAGCACAGATGGGATTTCATGCACCGGACGATTTTCGTATCACCGGATTTGATAATTTTGACAAGGCTGGCTTCTACACACCCAGCATTACAACTGTGGGACATATCCAGGAAGAAGCTGCTTACCATGGGATGGATGTCCTCCTGCGCCTCTGGGCAGGGGAGAATGTACCCAAATACAATTTCACTGAGACGGAAATGCTGTGGCAGGAGAGCTGCGGCTGTGGAAAGGGTAGTAGCCGGGATGCCAGGGGGCATCTGAAGGATCAGATCATGTACAGTGTGGAGAGCGAAGAATTCGATGAGGAAGTACTCTCCATGGAAGCGGAAATGATGCAGTGCAATACGGTGGAGGAGATGATGTATTGTATCCCTCAATGCATTCCTTCCCTGAAATGCGATGCTATGTATCTTGTATTGGATGATCATCTGAATGCTTATAAGAAAGAGGCGGAGAAGAGTATTCACCTGGATGCGGCACCTTCTGACGAAGGCTTTTATGTACACGGTTATCCGAGACAGATGCAGATGACCTTTGCCTATGAGAGAGACCAGAGGCTGGATCTGGACAGACAGGAAGTGGACGGAATCTTCCCCACATTTGACTATCCGAAGCCGGGACAGGATTTTCTGTTCCTGCCGCTGCATTTCGGAGAGCGTACAGTGGGCTATGTGGTCATCCGTAATGCGGTCTATCTTATGGAGAAGCAGTATTTGTTCCAGATCATGAATGCATTGACCCGTTCCATGGAGAACCTTCATAAAAAAGAAATGCTCGCATATATGAATAAAAAATTATCCTCGCTGTATATCATGGATACCCTGACCGGTATATACAATCGAATGGGATACCAACAGTTAGGAGAGAAAGCCTTCCGGATCTCAAAACGGAATCATCGGAAACTGCTGATACTGTTTGTGGATCTCGACAGGCTCAAATATATCAACGACACGTTCGGTCATGAATATGGCGATATGGCTATCTGTGCGGCAGCCAGGGCACTGATGCAGTGCAGCAGCCGTGACGCGGTGCCTGCCAGAACCGGCGGCGATGAATTCGTCGTGGTACAGACGTATCAGTCCGATGAAGCCTCGAGAGATCTGGTCCATCGGATCCGTAGAACACTGGAGGCGGAGGGAAAGGCACAGAAGCTTCCATTTCCGCTGACCATGAGTATCGGAACCGTAGTGACGGATCCGGACAGCAATCTGACCTTTGGGGATTATGTAAAACAGGCTGACAGCTTGATGTACGAAGAAAAAGTACAGAAACGTGCTGCCAGAAAATAAAAAGTGTATTTACAACAGAAGATTATTGTGCTATATTGAAACAGTATGATTAGCCGATGCTCAGATTACGGACACTCCGACCTTAGTCTTAGTATCAGGCGTTTAAAAAACAGGAGGAAAAAGAAATGATTTCTAAGGAAAAGAAAACAGCCATCATGAACGAGTATGCAAGAACCCCCGGTGACACCGGTTCACCTGAGGTACAGGTAGCAGTCCTGACTGCAAGAATCCAGGAGCTTACCGAGCATCTGAAGGAGAACCCTAAGGATCATCATTCTCGTCGTGGTATGCTGAAGATGGTAGGTCAGAGACGTGGTCTTCTGGATTACCTGAAGAAGAAGGATATCGAGAGATATCGTGCATTAATCGAGAAGCTTGGCTTAAGAAAATAATGCTGACTGGTGAGCGGGGTCTGCCGATTACATCGGCGCTCCGCTTTCTCTGTGTATGTGATGACAGATACTCTGTCATTGCTTTGGGTAACAAGCGGTATGGAAGTGAGCCCCGAGACCGCTGAAAAGGGTATGTTGGGAAAAGCAACATGAATTTTTCAGTAGTTTCGGTAATCCTCCAGACCGTGGAAATATTTATTAAATTATTTATATCGTAGAGTGATAAAGGTGTCCCATGAGGAACACAAAAGATAAAGTCACGTACGATGGATAGGAGGAATTTATGTATCAAAGTTACAAGATGGATCTTGCAGGCAGACCTCTGGTGGTTGATATCAACCGTGTAGGTAAGCAGGCAAACGGATGTGCATTCATGCACTATGGTGATACCACTGTTCTCTGTACCGCAACCGCTTCCGAGAAGCCCAGAGACGGTATCGATTTCTTCCCTCTGAGTGTAGAGTACGAAGAGAAAATGTACGCTGTGGGTAAGATCCCCGGCGGCTTCAATAAGAGAGAGGGCAAGGCAAGCGAGAACGCTATTCTGACCAGCCGTGTCATCGATAGACCTATGCGTCCCCTGTTCCCCAAGGATTACCGTAACGACGTAACCCTGAACAACATGGTAATGAGCGTAGATCCCGAGTGTCGTCCCGAGCTGGTAGCCATGATCGGTGCGGCTATCGCTACCTGTATTTCCGATATTCCTTTCGACGGTCCTTGCGCTATGACCCAGGTAGGCATGATCGATGGTGAGTTCATCATCAATCCCAGCCAGGAGCAGTGGAAGAAGGGCAATCTGAACCTGACCGTTGCTTCCACCAGAGAGAAAGTGATCATGATCGAAGCAGGTGCTAATGAGATTCCTGAGGCTACCATGATCGAAGCTATCTACAAGGCTCACGAAGTGAACCAGACCATCATCGCTTTCATCGACAAGATCGTAGCAGAAGTTGGCAAGAAGAAGCACGAGTATACCAGCTGTGCGGTTCCCGCTGAAATGTTCGAGGCTATGAAGGAGATCGTATCTCCCGCCGAGATGGAAGAGGCAGTATTTACCGATGACAAGCAGACCCGTGAGGAGAATATCCGTGTGATCACCGACAAGCTGACCGAAGCTTTCGCTGAGAACGAAGAGTGGCTGGCTATCTTAGGTGAGGCTGTATATCAGTATGAGAAGAAGACCGTTCGTAAGATGATCCTGAAGGACCACAAGCGTCCCGATGGTCGTGCGATCACCCAGATCCGTCCCTTGGCAGCAGAAGTAGATATCATCCCCCGTGTACATGGTTCCGCTATGTTCACCCGTGGACAGACACAGATCTGTAATGTATGTACTCTGGCTCCTCTGTCCGAGCAGCAGAAGATCGATGGCCTGGATGAGAACGAAGTAAGCAAGAGATATATGCATCATTATAACTTCCCTTCCTATTCCGTAGGTGAGACCAAGCCTTCCCGCGGACCCGGAAGACGTGAGATCGGTCACGGTGCTCTGGCTGAGAGAGCCCTGATCCCCGTACTGCCCAGTGAGGACGAGTTCCCTTATACAATTCGTACCGTATCTGAGACTTTTGAATCCAACGGATCTACCTCCATGGCTTCCACCTGTGCTTCCTGCATGTCCCTGATGGCAGCAGGCGTACCTATCAAGAAGATGGTAGCAGGTATTTCCTGTGGTCTGGTAACCGGCGAGACCGATGACGATTTCGTACTGTTGACCGATATCCAGGGATTGGAAGACTTCTTCGGAGATATGGACTTTAAGGTAACCGGTACTACCGAAGGTATTACCGCTATTCAGATGGATATTAAGATCCACGGTCTGACCAGACCTATCGTAGAAGGCGCTATTGCAAGATGCCGTGATGCAAGACTGTTCATCATGGATACCTGCATGAAGCCTGCAATCTCTGCTCCCAGAACAGAGGTTGGCAAGTACGCTCCCAAGATCATCTCCATTCAGATCGATCCCGACAGAATCGGTGATGTAGTAGGTCAGCGTGGCAAGACCATCAATGAGATCATTGCACGTACCGGCGTGAAGATCGATATCACCGATGACGGTAAGGTATCTATCTGCGGTACCGATAAGGAAATGATGGATAAGGCTCTGGAGATGGTGAAGATCATCACCACGGACTTCGAAGAAGGTCAGATCTTCAAGGGCAAGGTAGTAAGCATCAAGGAATTCGGTGCATTCATCGAGTTCGCACCCGGTAAGGAAGGCATGGTACACATCTCCAAGATCGCTAAGGAGAGAATCAACCGTGTAGAAGATGTCCTGACCCTGGGAGACGTAGTAACAGTAGTATGCCTGGGCAAGGATAAGATGGGAAGAATCAGCTTCTCCATGAAGGATGTAGCTCAGCAGTAAGCTGAGAAAAATAAACCGCTGTGGGCGTAAGCCTGCAGCGGTTTTTACTTATGGGCTTTAGCCTGTTGAGTGCATCGGAGTTTCTCCAAACGGAGAAATGGAG
>NZ_JBOKRY010000070.1:0-5968 GCF_051972595.1 Simiaoa sp.
TCAGCTGACATTTACTAATCGGTCGAGGGCTTGACCAAAGGTTTTGGATAGGAAAGCAGGATGGAAGTTAGGATATAAGAGATTAGGTTTCAGTGTTCGGTTTTGAAGGAATAAACTTAAACTGAATCATAGATAACGACGATAGCATTTTGCTATCGTTTTTTTATACATTAATTTCAGATAATTGTTTCTTTTTTAGAAAAATATGTTATAATTAAAAAGAACGTAGTAAAAGTTTGCAAGGCGGACTTTTGAAAATATACGAAATACAAGACAAATGCAGTGAGAAGGTTATAGGAGTAAGTATGGATACTAAGATTTTACTTGAAAACGGAACAAACGAATTAGAGATTTTGGAATTTACTCTGGCTGGGAATTCTTATGGAATCAATGTTGCCAAGATCAAAGAGATCATTACCTACCAGCCGGTGACACCGGTTCCTAATTCACATCCCAGTATCGAAGGTATTTTTATGCCGAGAGATACAATGATTACTGCCATTGATCTGAAGAATTGTCTGGGACGCGGAGAGTCCGAGAAAAAGGGTTTGTTCATCGTTACCAATTTCAATAAACTGGATATCGCATTTCATGTAGAGACGGTGCTTGGTATTCACAGAGTCAGCTGGAGAGATATCATTAAGCCGGATATCACGATTTCCGCAGCAGACGAGAGTGTTGCTACCGGTATTATTAAGAAGAATGACAAGCTGATCATCATTTTGGACTTCGAGAAGATCGTATCGGATATCAATCCTGAAACAGGACTTAAGATGTCTGAACTGAATGAACTTGGTGAGCGTACCAGAAGTTCTGTTCCAATCCTGATCGCAGAGGATTCACCATTGCTGAACAAGTTGATCGTTGACTCCTTAAAATCAGCCGGTTATGTGAACCTGATTCATACAGAGAACGGTCAGCAGGCATACGATGTGATCACACAGTGTAAGGAAGATGGAACACTGGATCAGCATGTTCGTTGTATCATTACGGATATTGAGATGCCTGAGATGGACGGACACAGATTGACCAAGCTGGTTAAAACAGACGATGCAACCAAGGATATTCCCGTAATTATTTTCTCTTCTCTTGTAAATGACGATATGAAGAGAAAGGGAGAGGCCTTGGGAGCAGATGCACAGCTCTCCAAGCCGGAGATCGGCAACCTGGTAAAGATTGTAGATGAACTGGTAGCAGAGAAACATTTGGACAGATAAGGCATTTAGAAAGCAAAAAGGCTGGGCTAGTCCCAGCCTTTTCTTATAATATCGGGGCAATGATATGGATGACAGAACGAAAGAGATCCTTCAGAAAATAGAAGAAGCGGAATATGTATTAGTAGGTCTTGGACAGGAGTTTGATATGGAAAATCTCCTGGAGGCCAACCCGGAGTACGGAAAAGTGCGGGAACAATTGCAGAAAAATAATGCATTATGGCTTCTGCCCTACGTGGAGGAGCAATTGCGGGAGCAGCAACTCCCTAAAATAGAGGAAGAGATCCGGCAGGGACTTAACAATCTGGCTTCTGTGTTGGAGAAAAAGAGTTATTTTGTGGTATCGTCTTCCACCAGTCCGATACCGACACAGATCCCCTGGAAAAAAATGCTCCTGAAAAAGGAAAGATATGTATCTCCCTGCGGAGATTTTAGAAAAAAACAATGTCCGGACGGTTGTGAGGAAGAAATTACGGAAGTTACGGAAACGGACAGAGAGAATCTACAGCACTGCTATGAAGAACTGCGTGCAGGAAAATTTTTATCTCCCAACCTTGGGAAATGCCCAAAATGCGGGAAGAACATGATCCTGAATAATGTGTATGCCGCAAAATATGATGAAAAGGGTTATCTGGAGAACTGGACAACCTACCAGACATGGTTGCAGAACACCCTGAATCATAAAATGGTACTGTTAGAGATCGGAGAAGGGAATCGTTTTCCATCTATTATAAAGAATCCTTTCCAGAGAATAGCATTATTTCAACAAAAAGCAGGTCTGTATTGCGTTGATGGGGAACAAAATCCCATTGCCTGGCTGCTTAGCCTGTGTTAAACTTAACCTGCTAGTAACTTGTGAGAAATCGGAGGAATGACAGATGCCTTCACAGGAGGAATACCTGGATAATTTATTAAAGGGAATTGAAAACGAAGAAACCACGGAAAGCGTAGAAGAGAAAAAAAAGCCGGAGCCGGCAGAGCAGGACGCACCGCAGATCGATATGAGTGATATGGATGATCTGCTGCAGTCCGCACTGAATGCACAAAAGGAAGATGCGGTGTCAGGTGCGGTACCAGATACTGCTTCGGAGAATGCGACAATTCACCCGGAAGAGACAGCATCTATGTCGGAGGATGAAATCGACCGCCTGCTGCAACAGAACAGAGAACAGGCAGAGGAGGCACCGAAGCAGGAGAATAACGATTCGAACGATGATCTGATCAGAATGTTGGAGAGCGCGGACGAAGAAGGATTGTCTAATCTGCTGGATCAGGTAAGTCCACAGCCGGCCGGAGAGCCTGCGGACGAAGTGGCAACGGAAGAGCAGAAAAAGGGCAAACGAGGTCGAAGAAAGAAAACTCCGGGATTTTTTGACAGATTTAAGAAAAAATCGAAGGAAGAGCCGCCAGAAACTACTGAAACAACAGAAACAACAGAAACAACAGAAACGGTAGATTCGCGGAATCCTATAACAACCACAGATCCTGTGGAGGAAAATTCCGTATCGGAAGCAGCTGACACGGAGACCACCGCTACTTCTGATGATGAACTGGATGCTTTGCTTGCCGGAGCATTTCCGGGACAACAGGACAGTGCGGAAGAAACCACCGCAGATCCCAAGTCCTCAGATATCATGGATATATTGAAAGCAGCCGGCGCGGATATTGCAGAAGATGCGGAACAGAAGAAAGAGAAAAAGGGATTTTTCGCAAAATTGCTCGACTTGTTCACCGAAGAGGATGAGGAGGAAGAGGAGAGCGACCAGCTAAAACTGTCCGATGAGAATAAGCAGATCCTCGAAGAGATGGACAAGAACGGCAAGAACGGTAAAAAGAAAGAGAAAAAGCAGAAAAAAGAGAAAAATCCCAAAAAGGAAAAACAGCCGAAGAAGCCGAAAAAGGAAAAACCGAAAAAGGAAGATGCACCGGCTGTACCCGAAAAAAAGCTTTCTCCGAAAAAAATCATTCCCATTGTGGTAGTATGTATCTCTCTGGGGGCAGTGATACTGATCGTAGGAAATTTCCTGACAGAATATATGTCTAAGAGAAGTGGCAGAGAAGCTTATTATGCGGGAGATTACCAGACTTGTTATCAGAATCTGTTCGGCAGAGAACTGAATGAGACCGAACAGGTCATGTACAGCAAATCCGAGAGCATTCTGACCATTCGGATGTGGCTTAGAGAATACGAAGTATTTGTAAATGAGGGTTCTGAACTGGAAGCGTTAGACAGCCTGCTGCAGGCGGTACATGACTATCCTTCCCTGCTAGATTATGCGACACAATGGAATGTGCAGGATGAGGTGACCTCTGCATTCGGAGAGATTCTTAATATTCTGTCAGAAAAATATCAGCTGAGTCAGGAAGAAGCGCAGGCGATAGCGGATATTTCGGATAATGTAGAATATACGAAGAACGTTATGATGGTTCTGCAGAAGCTGGGACTGGGATCCTGGGAATTCCAAGGGACCACCCAGGCAGAGACGGCAGTTAACCCCGCACAGAACACGGAAAACTTACCGGAAGAATTGCCGGATCCGCTTCCGGAAGAAAAGGAGATACAGCAATGATCGCAGTTCTCGATTATGATGCTGGTAATATAAAGAGCGTAGAAAAAGCGTTGCACTTTTTAGGAGAAGAAGTAAAGATCACCAGAGACAGAGAGGAGATCCTGTCCGCAGACGGTGTGATCCTGCCGGGGGTGGGAGCCTTTGGTGATGCCATGGAGAAGCTCCATCAGTATGGACTGGTGGAGGTTATACGGGAAGTAGTGGACAGGAAGATCCCTTTTCTGGGAATCTGTCTTGGATTACAACTGATGTTCGAAAGCAGCGAAGAGACCCCGGAAGTGGAGGGACTGCATCTGTTAGACGGCAGGATTCGCAGGATTCCCGCGGCACCTGGACTGAAGATTCCCCACATCGGCTGGAATGACATTGCATTTCCGAACAGTGGGCGGCTTTTTCAGGGAATCGAGGAACATTCTTACGTGTATTTTGTACATTCCTATTATCTGGAGGCGGCAGATCCGTCTATCGTTACCGCTACCACGGAATACGGAACACGGATTCATGCATCTGTGGAGAAGGATAATATTTTTGCCTGTCAGTTCCATCCGGAGAAAAGCTCCGGCGTAGGTCTTAAGATCCTGCAGAATTTTATAAATGTCACGAAGGAATTCCGTGAGAAAAACGCGCAGGGAGGAAATTGATATGCATACGAAGAGAGTAATTCCCTGCCTGGATGTGAAGGATGGCAGAGTAGTAAAAGGTGTGAATTTTGTGAATTTCCGGGATGCCGGAGACCCTTCCGAGGTAGCGGCAGCCTATGACGCGGCCGGCGCGGATGAGGTCGTATTTTTGGATATTACGGCTTCTTCGGACAGTCGTGCCACGCAGTTAGAGTGGGTGCGGAAGGTGGCAAGCAAGGTATTTATTCCTTTCACCGTAGGAGGAGGAATCCGTACTGTAGATGATTTCAAGGCAATTCTTCGTGAAGGTGCGGACAAAATCTCTGTGAATTCCGCAGCCATTATGAATCCCCGGCTTATCAGTGATGCGGCAGAGAAGTTCGGCAGCCAGTGTGTGGTGGTTGCCATTGATGCCAAAAAGCGTGCAGACGGCAGCGGATGGAATATTTATAAAAACGGCGGTCGTGTGGACATGGGCATGGACGCTGTGGAATGGGCGAGAACCGCAGAGAAGATGGGCGCAGGAGAGATCCTGCTGACCAGTATGGACGGAGACGGAACGAAGGAAGGCTACGATCTGGCGCTGACCAGAGCCGTGGCGGAGAGCGTTAGTATCCCGGTCATCGCGTCCGGCGGTGCGGGACAGCTGTCTCATTTCTATGATGCTCTGACGGAGGGAAAGGCAGAGGCAGTTCTGGCAGCATCTCTGTTCCATTACAAAGAATTAGAGATCCGGCAGGTGAAGGAATACCTGCGGGAAAAAGGAATCAGTGTCCGTCTCTGAGGACGACAGGGAGGATTAGATTATGGCAATGATCACAAATGATTGGCTGACGGCTTTGGGCGGAGAATTTCATAAGCCCTATTACAGACAGCTTTTTGAATTTGTCAAAAATGAATATGATACCACCGTGGTATTTCCCCCGGCGGATGATATTTTCAATGCATTTCATCTGACCCCGTTAAGTAAGGTAAAAGTCGTGATCATAGGACAGGATCCTTATCACAATGTGGGACAGGCACACGGTCTGTGCTTTTCCGTGAAACCGGATGTGGAGATCCCTCCTTCTTTAGTGAATATCTATCAGGAGCTACACGATGATTTAGGCTGCTATATTCCCAACAACGGCTATCTTGTAAAATGGGCCGAACAGGGTGTGCTGATGCTCAATACGGTGCTTACGGTGCGGGCCCACATGGCAAATTCCCACCATGGCAAAGGCTGGGAGGAATTCACCGATGCCGCCATCCGGGCGCTGAATGCGCAGGATCGTCCCATTGTGTTTATCCTGTGGGGCAGACCGGCACAGATGAAGAAGACTATGTTGAACAATCCCAATCACCTGATTTTAGAGGCACCTCATCCCAGCCCGTTGTCTGCTTACCGCGGTTTCTTTGGCAGCAGACCTTTCAGCAAGACCAACAACTTCCTGAAGGAACACGGCGTGGAGCCCATCGACTGGCAGATTGAAAACGTGTAAATTGAAAGTTAATTAAGAAATGCTATCGAATCCCAGTAGCCCGCATTGGGGCTACTGTTTTCCTCTAAAACAGCCTTAAACTA
>NZ_JBOKRY010000071.1:0-5673 GCF_051972595.1 Simiaoa sp.
AGTGTTATCGCATGGAAGGAGAAATTATGAATCAGAGAGTGGGAAGAAGCAGTATCCGTCTGGCACAGCCTGTGTGCGTGATCGCAGGTGCCAGTATCGTAGGGAAAAAAGAGGGCGAAGGACCGTTAGGTGCCTTGTTCGACATGGTAGGAGAGGATGATCTCTTCGGTTGTAAGACCTGGGAGGAGGCAGAAAGCAATCTTCAGAAGGACGCAGTATACATGGTCATGGAAAAGGCCGGGTGGAAAGCAGAGGATGTTTCGTATCTCTTCGCTGGTGATCTGTTGGGACAGTGTATTGCCACTTCCTTCGGTATCTCCGCTTACAATATTCCTCTGTTTGGTGTCTACGGAGCCTGCTCCACCTGTGGGGAAGCGCTGACACTGGGAGCTGTGATGGCAGCGGGAGGTTATGCGGAGCATGTGGTTTGTGTGACTTCCAGCCATTTCGCCAGCGCGGAGAAAGAGTTTCGTTTTCCGTTAGATTATGGAAACCAGAGACCGCTGTCTGCCAGCTGGACTGTGACAGGAAGCGGAGCCTTTGCCCTGGGGCTGAATCAGAAATGCAGAGCTCATATCACCGGCATGACTCCCGGACGGATCGTGGACTATGGACTCAAGGATTCCATGAACATGGGGGCCTGCATGGCACCTGCCGCCGCAGATACCATCGAACGCCACCTGGAGGATTTTCATGTGCAGCCTCAGGAATATGACCGGATCATCACCGGGGATCTGGGAAGCGTGGGACAGACAGTGTTGATCGATCTGCTGCGGGAAAAAGGAATTGATATTGCCGGCAGACACAGTGATTGTGGCATTGAGATCTTTAATGCAGATGCCCAGGACACCCATGCAGGTGGCAGCGGCTGCGGCTGCAGCGCCGTGACTCTGGCAGCATATATTCTGCCGAAGCTGGAATCCGGTGAGTGGAAAAAAATCCTCTTCCTCCCCACCGGAGCCCTGCTCAGTAAGACCAGTTTTAATGAAGGCAAAAGCGTGCCGGGAATCGCACATGCGGTAGTACTGGAGAGTCCGGCGGTGAAATAGTGAAAAGCACTCTTGCAAGCGCTGTAAGTTACTGGTAAAATAAACCTCAAACGGCGAAAAATATTATGCCGGGAATGGCTGGTGAGTCAGAATGCGCAGGATAGAATTTAAGATGGAACGACCGGGACTGTTGGAGGTCGGACAGAAGATCACGGTTACGGAGGGACTTCTGCCCAGTAACTATTACTATACCATAGACCCGTCCCTGGCGATGTCTCCGAATATTCCGTTCCGTTACCGATTGAAGAACCGTGAAGGAGTCGTGGCGGATATTGTGGAGAATTCCAGAGGATTCTATGTGACGGCGGAATTTGATGAGCCGGAGGTAGATATGACAAAGTAAACGCCGGGGATGCCGCAGAAATTTCGGAACATGCCGGGTAGCAGGCAGCTCAAGGCGCAGATGACAGATTTAAGAGTGAATTAAATTATAGCAAGAAAGAGGAGAATATTATGTTACAGAAGATTTCAACAGACAAAGCACCCGCAGCGATCGGACCTTACTCCCAGGGTATCGTACTGGGCAATATCTTTTTCGCATCCGGACAGATCCCCATTGATCCTGCTACCGGCGAGATTCATGGAACTACCATCGAGGAACAGGCAGAGCAGGTAATGAAGAATATCGGCGAATTGTTAAAGGCAGCAGGTACCGATTACACCAGAGTAGCCAAGACATCCTGCTTCCTGGCAGACATGGGCGATTTCGCAGCGTTCAATCAGGTCTATGCAAAGTACTTTACTGAGAATCCTGCAAGGAGCTGCGTTGCAGTCAAGACCCTTCCCAAGAACGTATTATGTGAAGTGGAAGTAATTGCAGAAGTATAATGAAGTAAAATATGTAGCGATTCAGCAAAAGCGGCAGACATAATGTTGTGAAGGAAAGCTGCAACGTTACAATAAATAGATAATAAGACGGAAGATCGTCGCTTACAGGCGGCGATTTTCTTGTGCATAGGTAAGGTGGGCAGAAATTTATGAAAAATAATATTACTCTGATCGGCATGCCGGGCTCGGGAAAAAGTACGGTAGGTGTCGTCCTGGCGAAGCGCCTGGGCAGACGTTTTGTGGATTCCGACCTGGTGATCCAGGACAGACACGGCAAATTATTACACGAACTGATCACGGAATATGGTGTGGAAGGCTTCTGGCAGATTGAGAGCGACGTGAATGCGTCCTTAAATCTGGAGAACAGCATCATTGCCACAGGTGGAAGCGCCTGCTACGAGCCGGAAGGCATGCAGCATCTGCGGGAGATCAGTACGGTGGTATATCTGAAGCTTCCCTATGAGGAAGTGGAGAAACGGCTGGGGAATCTGAACGCCAGGGGCGTGACTCTGCAGCCCGGTCAGACCCTGCGGGATCTGTATGATGAGAGAACCCCGTTGTATGAGAAATATGCGGATCTCATCATAGACTGCAGCGGAAAAATGCTGCGGGATGTAGTTGCGGAGATCGCTGAGAAATATAAAAAACGGTCCTGACAAAATCCCATAAATGTAAAGCAACAAGGGACGAAAAAATCAGGAACGGAAAATACAAGGAACATAAAATATAACTATGGAAAAGACAAGAGCAAAAACAACGAGAAACAGCCTGATCCTTCTGCTGACAGCCACCATCTGGGGCATGGCATTTGTCTCCCAGAGCAAGGGTATGGATTACATGCATCCGTTTACTTTTAACGGCGTCCGTTCCCTGATCGGCGCTGCCGGTATTCTGATGTATATTTTGATCAGTCGGAAGATCGCAGGAGACAAGGCAGCAAAATTAGACTGGAAACTGAATGCCAAGGCAGGGCTTCTGTGTGGTATCTTCCTGACCATTGCCAGTACCCTGCAGCAATTCGGTATCAAGTATACCAGTGTCGGCAAGGCGGGATTTATCACGACCCTGTATATTATTTTTGTGCCCATGTTTGGTATTTTTTTGAAGAAAAAGGTAGCACCGGTGGTCTGGGCAGCAGCCGGCATGGCAGCGGTGGGAATGTATCTGCTCTGCATGACAGAATCATTGCGCCTGGGGGCGGGGGATGTCATGGTATTTTTATGTGCTATTGCTTTTGCAATACAGATCATGACGGTTGATCATTATGCAGCGAGCATCGATGGAGCGGTGGTATCCTGTATCCAGTTCACGGTGTGCGGTGTCGTCTGCTGCATCGGGGCACTTATCTGGGGACAGCCGACTTTCGGACAGATTCAGGAAGGTCTGGGAGCACTGCTGTATGCCGGTGTTTTAAGCTGCGGTGTGGGCTATACTCTGCAGATTGTGGGGCAGAAGGGCTTGAATCCCACGGTGGCAGCGCTCATCATGAGTCTGGAATCCGTCATTGCCACTATCTCCGGATGGATCGCTTACAAGATCGGATTTTTAAGTACGGATCAGACACTGACTCCGAGACAGATCGCAGGCTGCGTTATCGTATTTGCCGCTGTGATCCTGGTACAGCTTCCGCCGGAGTGGTTCCGGTTTGGCAAAAAGAACGCTTAAGAGTATAAGGAACGCATAAATTCAGGAAAAAGTGCAGAGACTGTCCATAAACAGATATAAGGAGGAAACGCAGAGGATGGATTATATCAATGCTTTCTGGGTGGGCGGTCTGATCTGCGCTCTGGTGCAGATCCTGATGGAAAAGACGAAGATGATGCCGGGACGCATTATGGTGCTCTTAGTGGTCACCGGTGCAGTACTCAGTGCCCTTGGCTGGTATGAACCTTTTCAGGATTATGCGGGGGCCGGTGCCAGCGTACCGCTGCTTGGCTTTGGAAATGTATTAATGAAGGGCGTGAAAGAAGCGGTGCAGGAACAGGGCTTTTTAGGGCTTTTTGCCGGAGGTTTCAAGGCAGGAGCCGTGGGAACCTCCGCAGCGCTGATCCTCGGTTATCTGGCAAGTCTATTTAGTAAGCCGAAGATGAAGGAGTGACCGGCTTAGGGCCGTTTCTGAATGATTCGAAGAACAGGTGATGACCCGGAGAGAGGAATCAGAGCTCTTCGTAAGCGATTCCCTTCAGATCCAGATATTTTTTCAGCGCCTTGTCCCAGGCGGTATCGGCACTTTTATCCATAGTGAAGGTCTGGTAAGCACATCCGGTGGTGAGAACCGTTTTTTCCCCATCGTAGCGGATGGTAAGCACCAGGGCACGGATGACGTCAGGGTCCACCTGGGCTTTTGTAAGCATGGCAGCGGCTTTATCCGGCTGCATATGAAGCACAAATTTAAAATACAAAGGAGTGTGTTTTCCCTTGATCAGGTCAAAGCACAGTCCTTTTATTTTGCTAAAAGACTGCAGTTCCCAGGGAATACAGTCTTCGCCTCGTTCGTCAGCAGGATAGAAGTCCTTGTTGATATGCCCGTCGATGGTTACGGTGAGGGCGGTGCTGATGGTGGCTTCTTCCAGAAGAAAAGGATCAAATGTATCCGCTACCAGCAGGTGATTCATAAAATTTTTCATGGATGTAATCTGTAATGCGATCATGGAGGCTCCTTACTCCGGTGATGGTATCTTGCGTTCCGGTGTCATGCAATATAGAAACAGTATAAACGATGTACGGGAAAAAGGAAATATGAATATTTTGTGTAAAAGCTTTACGAACGAAATGTTTCGTGCTATTATAAGTAGTATTAAAAACTACATGGCATGGTTTATAAAAAATAACAAATCATTAATCATATGGAGATAGATATTATGAGTTTCAAAATCGTAGTAGACAGTTGTTGTGAATTGCCGGAAGAGTATCTGCAGGATCCTCGGTTTGAGATCGTTCCGCTGGGACTGGAAGTGGGAGATTATAGAATCCAGGATGATGAGAACTTTGATCAGGCAGAGTTTCTGAAAAAGGTGGCGGAATCTCCCAAATGTCCCAAGTCTGCGTGCCCTTCCCCGGAGAAGTTCCGGGAGGCTTATCGTACAGAGGCAGAGCACGTATATGCGATCACCTTGTCATCACACCTAAGTGGAAGCTACAACAGTGCGGTGCTGGGAATGAATCTGTATCGGGAAAAATATGGTAAGAAGCAGATCCATGTCATTGATTCCGAATCTGCCAGCTGTGGTGAGACGCAGATCGTGAAGAAGCTGGTAGAGCTGGAGGAGCAGGGACTTCCCTTTGAAGAGATTGTAAAACAGATCGAGGAATTCCGCAGCAATATCCACACGTATTTTGTACTGGATAATCTGGAGACTCTGCGTAAGAACGGGAGACTGACCGGCGTGAAGGCACTGGTGGCATCCACCTTAAGCATTAAGCCCATTATGGCAGGAGACAAAGGAAATATTGTACAGAGAGGACAGAGTGTCGGCATGAAGAAGGCACTCCGCAGAATGGCAGAGATCATTTTAGAGGAAGTCGGAGACACCAAAGACCGCACACTGATGATCACCCATTGTAATGCACCGGGCCGCGCCGAGACCATCAAAAAGCTTCTTACGGATAAGGTACAGTTCAAAGATAGCCTGATCATGGACACCCGCGGCGTCAGCAGCATGTACGCCAATGACGGCGGCGTTATCGTAACGGTGTAAATTGAGAGTTAGTTAAGCAACTCCACGAACGCCCACGGCGGATGGAACATCACGCCTTGATGTCACGTCTCCGGGTGTGAATTTTCTAATGAAAAGTG
>NZ_JBOKRY010000072.1:0-4576 GCF_051972595.1 Simiaoa sp.
TGTGTGTTTGATTTGCTAATAAAGCCCCAGACCCGCCTGCAAGCAGTCGGTCTGGGCTTTATTGCAAATCTTAATATCCCAAGTAGCTTAAGTTGAGATCTACATTTCCGCTGATACCACTGACCTTACCGTTGGAACGGTACTGCCACAGATCATATCTTCCGGTGTAGGTAGGTGTCTTCGCATACTGTGCCAGCCAGATCTTGTAAGCACTTAATGCACCGGCATCCATTTTCTGGCTGAGCCAGGTCTTGTTTGCATAGACACCTGCTGTATAACCGGCATTCTGGATCGTATTACAGAATGCCTTACATACTGCTGTTCTAGTGGCTGAATCGATCTTGTCTCCTCTTCCGCCACTGCCTTCCACATCCAGAAATACCGGATAAGAAATCTTATATCCGCTGATACGATCCAGTACCATGGAAGCTTCCTGTACCGCTTCTACCTCATCCACAGCCTGGGTGAAGAAATATACTCCTACCTTGATACCCGCTGCGGTTGCTCCCTTAATGTTAGTCTTGAACTTAGGATCCTCGATCAGTGCACCCTGGGAAGATCCACGATATCCCACACGAATGATAACGTAACTCACTCCGGAATTTTTCACAGCATTCCAGTCAATGGTACCGTTCCACTTGGATACATCAATACCCATGGTGCCGGAACCAACTACCAGAGATCCATCACTTGCAAAGTTATATTTAGCTCCCTGAATGACCTGTTCACCTGTTACTTTGTCGCCGTCTGCCTTGAAGAAATATACCTTACCATCCAACGTCTGCCATCCGGTATATCTCGTTGCTTCTTTAATGTAGAACTTGGAAGAGGTGTAATAATCCGCATAGTGTGCAAGTATATATTGGTTATTGCCATCCAATACATATAATTCTCTTCCGCTGGTATCTTTTAATACGGTGGTCTTATCTTCTCTGGGATTGGAAGTTCCGACTTTTACCGTACATGTAGCCTTCACCTCACTATTACCTTCTTTATAAACTGCGGTGATGGTAGCACTTCCGGCCTTCACACCGGTGATGGTAATGGTCTTGCCGTTCACGGATACCGTGGCAATATTGGTGTCGCTGGAGTTTGCGGTTACAGTGCCGCTTCCGCTGACGGTTGCCGTTACGGTAGCGGTAGACTTGGGATATACGGTCACTGCCGTCTTATCCAGTGTAATTGCCATCTTCGCAGTTACTTTTACTGGCAGTTCCAATGTCTTGGTCACGGATCCCATAGTTACGGTTGCGGTTACGGTGGTATCACCGGCAGCCACACCTTTGACAGCGATCTTGCCGTTTGCAACATCCACACCGGCGGTCGCAATTTTATCATCTTTCGAAGCCACCTTATAAGTAGCCGTACCCGTATAATTCGTTACTTTGATCTGTGATGTTGCTTCTGCTCCTACGGCTACGGTTACGGACGTGGGCTCTAAAACTGCCGTTGGTGTCGCAGCAGGGGTCGGAGACGGCGATACACTGGGTGACGCAGTAGGTGCCGTCGTGGGTTCTGTTGTTGGCGCTGCTGTAGGTTCTGCTGTTGGTTTCGTTGTTTCTGTCGGTTCTGTTGTTGGTTTCGTTGTTTCTGTCGGTTCTGCTGTTGGTTTCGTTGTTTCTACTGGCTCTGTCGTTTCTGTGGGCTCCGATGTTTTCGTAGGTTCTGCTGTTGGTGTCGCTGTCGGTTCTATTGCCGCCATACGCAGGAAGTTACCGCTGTAAGCAACTGTCTCCGGATTGGTAATCTTATCCTTTCCTACTTCACGATAAGAGGGCGGCAGTGTCTTACTTTCTACCCACTGTACTGTATCTTCCAGCACAGACTCTACCACGGTATCATTTTTCATGGTATCCTCTTTTGCCGCGTTGATCTCAGATTCCTTCTTAATCTCGTTAGATACATCAACCTTTTTGTAGGCGATATCTTTCTTGACTTCTACCTTCTGTGTTCCGGTAGGTAAGGTATAGTCCTTATATTTTTCATCGGTCAGAGCATTTACCGCTACCGTATAGTTACCGGGGGTAATGCCCTTCTTATAGATGATACCGTCCATGTCATCGTCAGACCAGGTCTCGGTCTTGCCTTTGGGATCCGTGATCGTCACAGCAAACGGCACGTTGGAGATCAGTTTTCCGCTTTTTTTATTGGTAAACTTGATCTTCAGGTCCTTCTGTACGGAGACCAGTTCCAGCTCTACGGTACCACCGTTGGTATATTCGGCTTCGTCGTATTCCTTCTGATCTTCATAGTCTTCATCCACTGCATTCGCTGCCGCGATCTTAGCCACTGTGGCATCTGCCACCGCTAACAGTCCCTGCTCGCCGATCATATGGATCCCGTCTAACTGGGTGCCAACGCTGACAAACTCCGATACCTGATTGTCCACCATACGGGCACTGGCATACACGCTGCCGGTCACAATTGCTAAGATCAGTACTGCCACACCGGTAGCTGCCATGATCCGGTCCATGGCACTCATATTCAGGAATTTCGACCAGATAGCGGCGAATTTCTTTTTTCCCTGTTTCTTGGATGCTTTTACATCGTCCTCATATTCATAGCCGGATTCCTCATCATAGAGTTCTTCCTCGTCGGCATAATACTCTTCGCCGTCTTCGTCCTCTCCGGTATACTCTTCATCATCGGCGTAGTACTCCTCGCCTTCTTCTCCGGTGTATACCTCATCATCGGCGTAGTATTCTTCACCTTTTTCTTCTCCGGTGTACTCCTCATCATCGGCGTAGTACTCTTCGCCGTCTTCTCCGGTGTACTCCTCATCATCGGCGTAGTACTCCTCGCCTTCTTCTCCTCCGGTGTACTCCTCATCATCGGCGTAGTACTCCTCGCCTTCTTCTCCGGTGTACTCCCCATCATCGGCGTAGTACTCTTCGCCGTCTTCTTCCCCGGTGTACTCCTCATCATCGGCGTAGTACTCTTCGCCATCTTCTTCCCCGGTGTACTCCTCATCATCGGCGTAATATTCTTCGCCTTCCTCTTCCTCGTCCCAATCGTAACCATCCTGTACGTCTTCTTCCCAATTGCGTTCCGGACGCTTTGTATGGTTAAATAATTTTTTCATTTTATCTGTCCCTTCTGCATATAGTCCTTCAGTGTAACAATTCCGTAACATTATAACATTGTATTTTCTCCACATCAAGGCATTCGCCCATTTCTTCAGAATTTCTTAAATCTTTCTAATATTATGGACTTTCTTTCCGTATAATAGTAAAATCAGAATAACTCATTTTGACCACAATGACAGATACTTGAAATGGAGAGATTTAATTCATGAAACGAAATGATAGCAACCATAATATCCACACATCACCGGTGAATGGCATGCCGGATATTGAGATTGTAGACCTGGAAAACGAAACTATGCAAGACACAGATTCTGGTAAATCCGCACATAAGTCAAATAAAAAGCAGACTTCCGATGTCTCTCCAAAGGCAGACGAGTATGACGATTTTTCAGAAGAATATGAAGAGGAAGATTATCCGGAAGAAGACGAGACTCCTGCTCCTGCCGGCATCCGACGTTTTTTGAATGTCCATGTCTTTTTTGCGCTGGCCATGATTATAGTGATAGGACTTGTAGCCTACCGCTTCACACAT
Organism: Simiaoa sp.; assembly: GCF_051972595.1. Lineage (NCBI taxonomy): Bacteria > Bacillati > Bacillota > Clostridia > Lachnospirales > Lachnospiraceae > Simiaoa > Simiaoa sp. The sequence goes on from NZ_JBOKRY010000072.1 coordinate 3,619, forward strand.
TGGGGACAGAGAGTCAGCCAGTCCGATATTTTCAAGGACGGACAGGGTTCCTACGATGACAGTTGGGATTCCATCCTCCCTCTGACGGATGAGAACGGTCAGATGGTGATCACCGATGCTTCCAATATTGTACTATTCGGAAATGCTCCGTTTGCAGACGACCGGGATTCTTCCGACAGTCTGGCGAACCTGATTGCTAAGGAAACCGGTGCCAACGTATACAACTGTTCCATCAGCGGAAGTTATCTGGCTGCACAGGAGCTGAACTTTGATTCCACTGTTGCCGCTATGGATGCTTATTGCCTGTATTGGCTGGTGAGTCTGGCAACCGGTGCCCCGATCGATAACTATTACGTACAGGCAGCTGAACAGCTGGGTGATAAAACTCCCGCCGATGCGGAAGAAGTGATCAATACCCTGAAAACGCTGGATTTCAATACCATTGATACTGTGGCAATCATGTACGATGCCACTGATTATCTCCTGGGTAATCCCATGTACAACGATGATAACCCTACCGATCCGACGCAGTTCACGGGTAATCTGGAGGCCAGCCTGGATGTTCTGCAGAGCCTGTATCCGCAGATCCGTATTATTGTAATGTCTCCCACGTATGCTTACGCAGTGGATGAGAATGGGGATTATGTAAGTTCCGATATGTATATCTATAACAACCGCGATGTCCTGTCCACTTACGTGATCAAGGAGTGCTACTCCGCGAACCTGCACAGTGTTTCCTTTATGGATAACCTGTACGGCAGCATCACCGAGGACAATGCAAAAGAATATCTGACCGACAATCTTCACCTGAATGTAAAAGGACGTAAGCTCATCGCCAAGCGCTTTGAGTACTTCCTGAACTACTATGCGAAGGATTATGCGTCGCAGGGGAATTAAATTGAAATTTAGTGAAGAAGCCACGAACGCCCACGGCGAACGGAATGTCCTTCCTCGATGT
>NZ_JBOKRY010000073.1:0-4505 GCF_051972595.1 Simiaoa sp.
ACTATTTATAGGGCGAATGGGGTGCTGAATAGTTACTGAATCATAAAATTACATTTCTATTTACAATGCAATGACAATATGCTATTTTGGCAGATGTCAATGTAAGGATAAAGGAATGATGTAAATTATGACGGAAGAGAAAAAAATGTTATTTTCACAGGATGCACTGAAAAAATTATTGTGGCCGCTGATCATAGAGCAGTTTTTGGCAATCGCAATGGGAATGGCGGACACGGTGATGGCGGCCAGCTGTGGAGAAGCCGTGGTATCCGGAATCTCCCTGGTGGACAGTATCTGTGTGTTATTGATCGGTCTGTTCACGGCCATGGCCAGCGGCGGTGCAGTCGTGGCGGCACAATATATGGGACACGGAGATAAGGAAATGGTAGGCCGGGCCTCCAATCAGCTGTTTATAGCGGTTGGGGGTGTGGCCCTTCTGTTTATGACGATAGCGCTGATCTGGAACAAAGGACTGCTGGCATTGCTTTACGGCAATGTGGAAGCGGATGTCATGAGTGCTGCAAGAATTTATTTTTATATTGTGGCGGTGTCCTTTCCTTTTCTGGGAATTTATAACGGTGGTGCAGCTCTGTTCCGTGCGGTAGGAGATTCCAAAGTGTCCATGAAGGTATCTCTGGTGGCAAATCTGGTGAACGTAGCAGGTAACGCAATATTGATCTACGGTGCAGGGATCGGTGTCACAGGTGCTGCCCTGTCTACACTTTTTTCCAGAATCCTGTCAGCGGTGCTGATCGTAATGCTTCTTAAAAAAAGTGACAAGATCATCATGAGCAATCAGTGGCGTCTGGATACCAAAATCCTTGGGAAAATCCTGTATATCGGCGTACCGAACGGATTGGAGAATAGCATTTTCCAGATAGGTAAGCTTCTGACCACCAGCCTGATCGCCGGTTTTGGAATGGCGGCTACGACAGCGAATGCTGTAACGGGCAGCATTGCCAGCTTTCAGCAGATACCTGCCAATGCCATCGGTGTGGCAATGATTACTGTGATCGGACAGTGCATCGGCGCAGGAGAGTCAGAGCAGGCATTATATTATCTGAAAAAAATGATGAAAGTAGCATATGCCTGTATGATCCTGCTGGGAATCCCCATGATTATTTTTGCTCGACCGATCTGCGGAATCTATCATCTGAGTCCGGAGACAATGAAAATAACTGTTTTTTTATTATGTTACAGTTGTGTATGTTGTATGCTGGTGCATCCGTTGTCCTTTGCGCAGTCCAATGCACTTCGCGCTGCGGGAGATGTGAGGTTCACCATGATCGTGGCGATCGCTTCCATGTGGCTCTGTCGTGTGGGCATGGCATATATTTTGGGACAGGGTCTGGGACTTGGCGTCATCGGCGTCTGGATCGCTATGACCATGGACTGGGTCGTACGGGCATTTTTGTTTACTAACAGGATACGGACGGGAAAATGGCTGAAGTATAAGGATCGGCTGGTGAAGTAAATCATGGTACTGTGCTAAAGTTTTACATTGACAGAATTTATAATGTGTTTTAGCATGTTTTTATAGAAATAAAGTCGGGGTCAAGCATGTGGGCTCAGACCTTTTGATCCTGGCATCATAGAAAAATACATAAGCACATAAAGTGCAGAAACGAGGCAGAACATGAGTAAAAAGCCCTATGCAGAGCGTAATTTAAAATTTGAGACATTACAGTTACACGTGGGACAGGAGCAGCCCGATCCCGTGACCGGTGCGAGAGCCGTTCCCATTTATCAGACATCTTCTTATGTATTCCGCAACTGCGACCATGCAGCAGCACGCTTCGGACTGGAAGATCCCGGTGAGATCTACGGTCGTCTGGGCAACCCTACCCAGGGTGTCTTCGAGCAGCGTATTGCAGCATTAGAGGGCGGTACCGCAGCTCTGGCAGTAGCCAGCGGAGCGGCAGCTATCTGCTATACGATCCAGAACCTGGCAAAACAGGGAGATCACATTGTTTCTGCAAATAATATTTACGGCGGAACCTACAATCTGCTGGCGCATACCCTGGTGGACTACGGTGTGACCACTACTTTCGTGGCTCCTTCCGATTATGACAGGATCGAAGCAAGCTTTCAGGAGAACACCAAGGCTCTCTACATCGAGACCCTGGGCAATCCCAACTCGGATGTGGTAGACATCGAGCGTCTGGCACAGATCGCCCATGCACACAAGGTGCCTCTGGTAGTGGACAATACTTTTGCTACCCCTTATCTGGTACGTCCTTTTGAGTACGGCGCAGATATCGTGGTACATTCCGCAACCAAATTCATCGGCGGACACGGCACCAGCTTAGGTGGTGTGATCGTAGAGAATGGTAAATTTGACTGGGAGGGCAGCGGCAAGTTTCCTCATCTGTGCACTCCGAACCCCAGCTATCATGGTGTGACTTTCACCAAGGCAGCACCGGGCGCGGCTTTTGTGACCGCTATCCGTGCAATGCTCCTTCGAGATATGGGCGGCTGCATTTCCCCTGTCCATGCTTTTATTTTCTTACAGGGACTGGAGACACTGTCTCTGCGCGTAGAGCGTCATGTGGAGAATGCACTGAAGGTAGTACAGTATCTGAATGCTCATCCTCAGGTAGAACGTGTGCATCATCCTTCCGTATCCACCGATCCGGAGCAGCAGGCATTGTATAAGAAATATTTCCCGAACGGAGGCGGTTCCATCTTCACCTTCGAGATCAAGGGCGGCAAGGAGACAGCCAAGAAGTTCTGTGATAATCTGGAGCTGTTCTCGCTTCTGGCAAACGTGGCAGATGTGAAGTCTCTGGTCATCCATCCGGCTTCCACCACCCATGCACAGCTGTCTGAGGAAGAGCTGAATGAGCAGGGAATCTACAGCAATACGATTCGTCTGTCTATCGGTACGGAGAATATTGATGATATCATTGAGGATCTGGAAGGCGGTTTCCAGTCTGTATAAGGAGAGACCATGCTTTCATTAGCAGTTTTCTATTTTGTATTTTTAGGAACGGAGTATCTGTTTGATAACCGGGTGGCGTTATATACGGATCCCACAGGAGTAGTGCTGGCGCAGAGCTATATTCTGGGAGTCAGTGCACTGGGTTTTCTGGCATATTCTCTGATAGAAAAATGGAAAAGTAAATCCGGGAATCCCACTGCATTCAAGGCAGCGGGATTCTTCTTGTCGGTGCCGGTGATCGCAGGATATATACTGCTGTTTGCCGGGGATGGGTACCGGGTACTATTGGGCAGCGGATGTTTTCTGTTCCTGATACTGGGATATCTGGGCAGCAGGATACATTACCTGGCAGCACAGCTGCTTAGGGGAAGCAGGCATCCGGCGAAGACCGTGAGTGTGGCTTATGCTGTGGGGCTGCTTTTTCAGTTCCTGAACCACAATCTGTTGTGGGGAGAGACAGTGGAAGGTATCTTCCTGGCGGTAAGCTTTGTGGTGCTGTGGGTACTGACTGTCGGAATGGAACAGAGTGCACTGCCTGGATATCACAGGAGACAGAAGGCAGAGGACGGAGAAACGGTGTCGGTGAAAAACGCGCAGGAGGGTGTTGCTGCGGAACGGATTTCATGGAAGAATCCACGCTTGGCAGGTGTGGCATTACTGGTGACGGTTGTTCTGATGACTTGTATCTTCGCAACGCTGGACAATGCTGTGACCCTGGCGCATGCGGCGGGTACCATGGATATCGGTCAGTGGCCGAGACTGTTCTTAGCGCTCAGCGGATTGCTGGCAGGAGTACTGTTTGATCTGAATAACGGAAGATATCGTGGACTGATCATGTATGCGGTGACGATCCTGTCGACCATCTGTGTGCTGATCATCGAAAGCGGAGGATCGTTTCTGCCGGGACTGTTGATCTTCTATGTGTCTGCGGGATTTTTCGTGGTGTTTTTCACGAACGGATTTATCCAGCTGTCCTATCGCATGCAGGATGGCAGGATATGGGCAGGTATGGGAAGAGCGGCGAACAATCTGGGCGCTGTGATCACAGGAGTAGCTTCCGTAAGCCTGCTGAATGGAGAAAATCATATCCTGACGGCAGTACTGGCACTGGTATTGTTTGTACTGATCAGTGTGGCGCTGCTGTGGTATTATAGTTGTACGCAGATTGTAAAGGCTCCCGAAGCAATGGAAAGCCGCGAAATGTCCGCCGGTCAGAGTCGGCTGGAGAGATTTGCAAAATATTTTAATCTGACGGAACGAGAGCAGGAAGTGCTGCAGCTTTTGCTGCTGTCTGATGACGGCATGCAGGAGATCGCCGACAGCCTATTTGTCTCCCGCGCGATGTTGTATCGGCATATCGCTGCATTAAATGAGAAGACCGGTACCAGGAGCCGCATCGGACTGATCCAGTTCTACTACAACTGGGAAGAAGACAAGAAATAGCGAGAGAATGAGAAAGGCACAGCCCTGTGAGGGACTGTGCTTTTTTAGCGTGCGCCTTGCAGCGCACGTCGTGCGGGTATGAGAGACGGATTGACGATGAGATACCCACGGAGCAGAGGGA
>NZ_JBOKRY010000074.1:0-3202 GCF_051972595.1 Simiaoa sp.
ACAAATTTTCTAAAAATAGTATTGACAAAACAGAAAAGAAAGATTATTCTTAGACACATAAATAACATTCATAAGTTTACCAAACCTGTGAGGAAGAGTAGTAAGCCTTAGGGAATTTTACAGAGAGCCGTGGGTGGTGGGATCACGGTAAAGGAACTTTCGCCGAATGGACTTCCGAGGCTGGCCCGAGAACAGATCAGTTTTAGGCGTCAGCGGGATTCGGACCCGTTATCAAGCCGATGGATATGATAGTATCCAGAGAAAAGTGGACATAATCCGTAAGGATTTGTTAAATTGAGTGGCACCACGATGATGAGCAAGAGCTTATTACCGTCTCAAATGTATAGGAATATACATTTGGGGCGGTTTTTTTATTCGAGGTTCAGTAATCTTATGAGCAAACTAATTTCAATTGCGTGGATACGCAGAAAGAGAGGAATAAGATTATGAAGAAGAGAATTTTAGCAGCAGTATTAACCGCAGTTATGGCAATGGGTGCCCTCACCGGATGTGGCAGCACAGGAAGCAAGGATAACTACACCATCGGTATTATGCAGTACGCCGTACACGGATCTTTGGATAACTGTCGTGAAGGATTTTTACAGGGACTTGCCGAGGAAGGCATCGTAGAGGGCGAGAATCTGACGATTGAATATGTCAATGCACAGGCAGACAACGGAACCTCCGCCATGACCGCCAGCAATTTCGTAAGTAAGAAAGTAGATATGATCTGTGCCATCGCAACTCCTTGCGCCATGGCAGCATATAATGCTACAATGAATACGGATATTCCCGTGATCTACACTGCAGTATCCGATCCTGTGGAAGCAGGTCTGGCCAATGAAGACGGTACTCCCGTAGGCAACATCACCGGTACTTCCGATGCGTTAGCAGTAGATGCACAGTTAAAAATGATCCGCGAGGTACTTCCCGAAGCGAAGACCATCGGTATCATCTACACCACCAGCGAAGCAAACTCTATCAGCACCATCGCAGAGTACAAGGCTCTGGCAGGTAACTACGGATTCGAGATCGTGGACAGCGGTGTTACCGCAATGTCTGAGGTGGCTCTGGCAGCAGCGGATGTCGCATCCAAGGTAGACTGCATTACCAACCTGACCGACAATACCGTAGTAAGTGCACTGCAGACCGTACTGGATGAAGCTAATAAGGCAGGCATCCCCGTATTCGGTTCCGAGGTAGAACAGGTTAAGGTAGGCTGCGTGGCATCCATGGGTCTGGAATATATCGAGCTTGGTAAACAGACCGGTAAGATGGCAGCGAAAGTCCTGAAGGGAGAGGCAAAGGCTTCCGAACTGAACTTTGAAGTGATCTCCGAGCCCAGCCTGTATGTGAACTTCGCAGCAGCAGAGAAGATCGGCCTGGAATTACCTGAGAACTACAAGACTGATGCTTACCAGTCTTTTGACGAGATTGTAGTACAGTAATTGGGATATTACTGCCGTCAGGCAGAAAGTAATAGAGTAATCTGGATATACAGAATGATAAGATGTTACTTCGTGTCCCCGGTTCGACAAAACGAGGAACAGTCACTAAGCCGTGAGGACAGAAAATATCTGTGGAATGGAGAGAACTATGGCGTTATTATTAAGTGTACTGGAACAAGGAATGATCTACGGCATCCTGGCACTGGGTGTCTACATTACCTATAAAATACTGGATTTTCCGGATCTCACGGTCGATGGCAGCTTCCCCTTTGGGGCTGCCATCACTGTGCGTCTGATCAACGGCTTCGGCGTACCGGCGATCCTCACGCTTCCCATTGCGTTCCTCGGCGGAGCACTGGTGGGAATCTGTACCGGACTGATCCATGTGAAATTAAAAGTCAGAGATCTGCTCTCCGGTATCATCATGATGACCGGTTTGTATACCATCAATCTGTGGGTGGCAGGCTCCGGCTATGTAGCTATTTTTGATAAGGAAAATATTTTCAACAACAGCTTTGTGAATAGTATTACTCCGGGCTTTTTGGTAAATTTCAAAAATGTGATCATTATTTTCCTGATCACCATGGTAGCAAAATATCTGTTAGACTGGTACATGAGCACCAAGTCCGGATTTTTACTTCGTGCCGTAGGTGACAATGATACCATCGTTACCAGCCTCGGTGTGGACAAGGGACTGGTGAAGATCGTGGGTCTGTCTATTGCCAACGGTCTTGTATCCTTAAGCGGCTGTATCTATGCACAGCAGCAGAGAAGCTTTGAAATCTCCATCGGAACCGGTGCGGTAGTCATTGGTCTTGCCAGCGTCATCATCGGCACCAGTCTGTTCAAGAAGGTAACATTCTTCCGTGTGACCAGCAGTGTAGTGGTAGGATCCATTCTCTATAAGGCATGTGTGGCAGTTGCCATGTTTGCAGGCATCAGCCCCAACGCTATCAAGCTGATCACAGCAGTCCTGTTCCTGATCATTCTCGTGATCAGCATGGACAGAAAGAAGGTGAAAGCATGCTAGAGCTTATCAATATCAATAAAAATTACAATCCCGGTTCGGTCAATGAGCTGTGTCTGTTCAAGGATTTCAACCTTACGGTAAAAGACGGAGAATTCGTATCTGTCGTAGGAAGTAACGGTTCCGGTAAGACTTCTATGCTGAACATCATCTGCGGAAGTATTGCGGTGGACAGCGGCAAGATCCTGATCAACGGAGAAGATATTACAAAACAGAAGGATTATATTCGTCAGCGTCGGATCGGCAGAGTGTATCAGGATCCCTCCAAAGGGACCTGTCCCAGCATGACGATCTTAGAGAATATGTCTATTGCAGAGAATAAGGGTAAACCTTATAATCTGGGACGTGGTGTGAATAAAGCAAAGCTGGAAACTTATCGCGAAATGTTGCGGCCTTTGAATTTAGGTCTGGAGGATAAGATGGGTGTGCAGGTCGGTTCCCTCTCCGGAGGACAGAGACAGGCGCTGGCACTTCTCATGGCGACTATGACACCGATTGATTTCCTGATCCTGGATGAGCATACCGCAGCGTTGGATCCCAAGACCGCGGAGATTATCATGGAACTCACCGACCAGGTCGTGAAAGAGAAAAAAGTGACCACAATTATGGTCACACATAATCTGCGCTATGCCGTAGAGTACGGCAACCGTCTGATCATGATGCATGAAGGAAAAGCTATTCTCGATAAGACCGGCGAGGAGAAGAAGAGCATCAACACGGAAGAGAT
>NZ_JBOKRY010000075.1:0-2914 GCF_051972595.1 Simiaoa sp.
AGCAAGCTCCCACCGAGGCATTCCGTTCTATTTTTGCATGGCTCGTAACTCTCAAGTTACACTAACTTGATTTGCCGCTATAGCAAGATTATGTTATATTAGGTTTATCTTAGAGAAATGAGTGAGAGTAATGGCTGGAATTGAAAAAGTGATTTTCATGAATATGTGTATGGTCTATGATAAAGAAGGTAATGTGGTGGCGCTGGACAAGGTGGGGAAGAATTATTCGGGAACGACGTTTCCCGGCGGGCATGTGGAGCCTGGGGAGACCTTTAGGGAGTCGGTGATCCGGGAAATTTATGAGGAGACCGGACTGACGATTCAAAATCCAAGACTGACCGGCATTTATCACTGGATGACAGGGGATATAAAGAGTGTGGGCTTTTTATATAAAACGTCGGAATATGAAGGAAAATTGATCTCATCCGAGGAGGGAAAGGTCTACTGGATCTCCGGAGAAGAGTTTTTGAAGAAGCCGCTGGCACCCGGTATGGAGCAGGTGTGGCAGATGATGCATGATGAAGATGCACAGGAATGTTTGCAGACACTGACGGAAGAAGGCATTGTATCAAAGATTCAGTAGGATATTTCGGAGGCAGGAGGAAAATAAAATGATCAACAAATTACATATGGCAATGATCGGACTTTACCATGGAGATGCAAAGCGCATTCAGCATTTTTGCAAGGTACACAGCTATGCAAAACTGATTGCGGAAATGGAGAATGTGGATGCTAAGACCTTATTTATTTTGGAGACAGCAGCACTGACTCACGATATCGGCATCCATCTGTGTGAAGAAAAATACGGAAACTGTAACGGAAAATTACAGGAAAAAGAAGGTCCGGCCATTGCCGAAAAGCTGCTGGCAGAGCTTGGTTTTTCCAGAGAAGTTTCCGAGCGGGTACAGTATCTGATCGCCCATCATCATACCTACAATAATATAGATGGAATCGATTATCAGATTTTGGTGGAAGCGGATTTCCTTGTAAACATGTGTGAGGACGAACTGTCTGAAGAAACCTTGCAGAACACCTATCAGAATATTTTTCGGACGGAAACCGGGAAAAAGATCTGCAGAGAGATGTATGATATAGCGTGACTTTTTTGTGAATGAAAAGACCACCGGAGAGCAGATACTGCTGTGTTTTGAGACCAATGAGGATTCGGATTAGAAAACGATGTTTGGCTGGACGAAAGGAAACAGAAATAAGGAGATCCCACATGAGAAATAGAAAAGAAGAAATATTAACGGTAGCTCTGCATCTGTTTGCCAGAGATGGCTATGAAGCTGTCTCAGTCAGTCAGATCGCCGGAGAGCTTGACATGACGAAAGGAGCATTATACCGCCATTACAAGAGTAAAAGAGATATTTTTGACTGCATTGTAGAGCGCATGGAGCAGGGAGACAGCGAGCAGGCTGCAGAGTATGACATGCCGGAAGATGATAAAGAGAGTATGCCGGATCAGTACAAGACAGTGTCTTTGGAGGAATTTGTCGAATATAGCAAGTCTATGTTTGCATACTGGACAGAGGATGATTTCGCATCATCGTTTCGGAAGATGTTGACAATAGAGCAGTTTCGGAGTGAAGAGATGCAGGGATTATATCAGCAATATCTTTCGTCCGGACCCGCAGCATATGTGAAAGATTTATTTGAGAGCATGGAAATTGCGCATGCCGAAGAGAACGCAGTCCGATTTTATGCAACGATGTATTTTTATTATAGCGTATATGATGGCGCAGACGATAAGGAAAAAGTAAAAAAAGAATTTGCATCGGCGATCGGCAGCATGGCACAGGAATGGATAAAGCAACCAAAGTTAACACAGATCCGAAAAAGCTGACAAGTTTGTATGGTGTAAATCTAATCCAACAGAACCTATAATGAAGATGTCAGAAAGGAAGTGATGATCATGTTGTCAGAGAATCTTGTGATGCTACGTAATTTAAAGGGACTCACACAGGAACAAGTGGCAGAAGTAGTGGAAATTTCAAGACAGTCTTATGCTAAATGGGAGCAGGGGGAGACGGTTCCGGATATTGAAAAATGTGACAGACTTGCATCCTTCTACGGAATTAAGCTGGATGCTTTGATGCACTATGATGAAAAAGTCGGGAATACCAAAATGGCTCCGCCACCGGAAGGAAAATTTTTATGGGGAACGGTGAAGCTGGGCAATCGCGGACAGATCGTAATTCCGAAAGAGGCGAGAGACAAGTATGGATTGCAGGAGGGCTCCCGTCTGGTGGTATTGGGCGATGAAGAAGGCATTGCCCTGATACAGGCAGAAAAGTTTGAAAGCCAGTTAAAAAGTGCGCTGGAACTAAGCAGAAAAATGATTGCGGAGGATTAGAATATGAAGTGTTCAAATTGTGGAAAAGAAATGAGGAAAGGTTATTTATTCAGCAGTAAGGATGGAGCTTTCAGCTTCGCAAATGAAGTTCCCGGAGTATTTGAAAATGCAAAAAATGCAGATGGTTTTGTAGAAATTACAAAGCTCAAACCCAGTCACAGAACACAAATAGAAGCAGAATGCTGCGAAGAATGCAGAATGCTGGTGATTCATTACTAAAGGGAATGCCATGAGAGTTGAGACAGATAGAATGTATCTTTATCCGATAAGTAAAAAATAAGAAAAACAGCTTGCAAAATAAAAGGCACAGTGCTACTATAACCACGGAAAAAACAAGTTGGAGGTGAATTTCATGGACAGTTGCGATGATTATGGGCGAAGTAGAAAACACGGTGCTTTTTCCTGCAAGCATGGTACAGCTGTCTGTGGAAAGTGACGGTCGTACTTTGATTTGTTGTGCATAGAGATTCATGCAGAGGAAGCATCGTGTGATGCTTCTTTTGTTTATGGGCTTTAGCCTGTTGAGTGCATCGGAGTTTCTCCAAACGGAGAAATGGA